>NZ_JCACKR010000097.1:0-53471 GCF_059505485.1 Stenomitos rutilans | reverse complement strand
ACCAATAGTCCTGGTCAACGTCACCTCCCTGGATCACCGATTGAGCCAAAAAGTTTTGAGTTCAGAAGCTTGCTCCCTTGTTCCCTTGCTTCCCTTGCCCCCTCTGCCTTTTTTACCTTCTACCTTCTGCCCTCTGCCTTCTGCCTTTCGTAAAAAAAAGAGGGAGTCGCCAAAGCGTCTCCCCCTTATCATCAGGGTGCATCTACTAGACACAGTATGCCATTAATGGGGTGAGGGGTGACACCCCTTTTTTATGTTTTTTTGACAAAGGGCGGTTAATTTTTGCCTCAGACCTCCCTTAAGCATTAACCGTTGAGCTGTTTGGTGAGCAGTTGGTTGGTGAGTTTGGGGTCGGCTCGACCACTTGTTTGCTTCATCACCTGCCCCACAAAGAAGCCCAGCATCTTAGTTTTGCCGTTGCGGTACATCTCCAACTCTTTAGGATGGGCTGCAATGACTTCAGCGATCGCGGCTTCGATCGCGCCAGTATCAGAAATTTGAATCAATCCTTTGCGTTCAACGAGTTCTTTAGACGATCCCCCTTGAGCGAGAAGGTCGGGCAAGATGTCCTTCGCAATTTTGTTACTGATCGTGCCGCTGTCGATCAGGCTGATGAGTTCGGCGAGGTTGGCAGGCTTGATGGGCAAGTCGGTAATGCTCAAGCTGTTGTTGCTGTTTAGGTAGGCACTAATGTCGCCCATGATCCAGTTGGCGGCTTGTTTGGGGTTGCCACCTGCTGCAACTGTCGCTTCAAAGTAGGCGGCGATCGACTGATCATCCGTTAACACCCGCGCATCATAAACGGATAGACCCAGTTCGGTTTCGTAGCGCTGGCGCTTTTGAGCAGGCAGTTCTGGCAATTCCGATCGCCATTGCTCTAGCTGCGTTGACGACACTTCAATAGGACCCAGATCCGGTTCGGGGAAGTAGCGGTAGTCGCTGGAACCTTCCTTCACGCGCATACTGATGGTGCGCTGTGCGCCTTCTTCCCACAGGCGTGTTTCTTGTACGATCCGTTCACCGGCTTCGATCGCTTCAATTTGGCGCTCAATTTCAAATTCGATCGCCTTCTGAATGGCGCTAAACGAGTTCATGTTTTTGATTTCGACCTTGGTGCCAAACTCCGCACGACCGACGGGACGCACGGAGATGTTCACATCGCAACGCAGCGAGCCTTCCTGCATGTTGCCATCGCTGACACCGAGATAGCGCACAATCCGCCGGAGTTCCTGCGCGTATTCTGCCGCTTCTCGCCCACTGCGGATATCTGGCTCTGAAACGATTTCGATGAGCGGCACACCAGCACGGTTGTAGTCCACCAGCGAATAGGTGGAGCCAGAGAGACGAGTCTCGTTCCGAGAGGCTTCGCCAACGCTCCCACCATGCACCAATTTGCCCGCGTCTTCTTCCATATGCAGACGGGTGACACCAATGCGCTTGCGGGTTGCAGTGCCCGTTTCTTTGTCGTATAGCTCAATTTCCAGCCAGCCATGTTCGGCGATCGGCAGGTCGTACTGCGAAATTTGGTAGTTTTTCGGCAGATCGGGGTAGAAATACTGCTTGCGATCGAACTTGCTATAGGGGGCAATCTGACAGTTCAGCGCCAACCCTGCTTTGACGGCATACTCCAGCACTTTCTGGTTAAGGACGGGCAGCACCCCAGGTAGGCCCAGGCAGATGGGATCGATATGGGTGTTGGGTATGGCTCCAAAAGCTGTGGAGCTATTGGAAAAAATCTTGGTTTGGGTGCTGAGCTGGCAGTGTGTTTCTAACCCAATGACAGCTTCATACTGAGTTTTCACCGGAGCGGCGGTAGTCATAGACCTTTTCAGCTTGCGACTGTGGAACAGTTAGCTCTATCTTAGCCGTTGTGGGAAACTTAGCCGTCGTGGGAGACAGCTACATAATGCTCTCTTTTGAACCAGGCATGGCACATTTTAAGAAGGCATGGCACAACGAGCGTTTTTGTCGGACACTATTCTCAGTCGATCGCGCCTGACCGATCGTTTTTTAGGACGATGCAAACCTCGGAAGTTTTAACCAAGGAGTGGACATTGTAATTCACGTAGCGGTTTAAACCTCGGAGGTTTTAGTCAAAATGTATCAGTCCTATTTTGATGAGAATTGCTTTTATAAACCTTGAATCGCCCGAGTACCATTGCTGAAGAGGAGAAACGACCATGCAGAATCAGATTAATAACGAGATGCAGATCACCATTTACTATCTGGGTGGTCAAACCGAATCTTATACCTTTTCTCAATTCGCTGACCCCGCCGCACTAGAGCAAGAAGTACAGCAGGAGATTCGGCGTATTCTGGACAAAGAATGGTGGTTTTTCCATCTAGCAGAGCAGACGGTCTGTATCAATAGAGCGAACGTGGCAAAAATTGAGTTAAAACCTGCGATCGCCCAAATTCACGGAGAGGGGGTGTTTGCTAATGCTCAGCGGGTTACTCCGTTGAGTCGCGCACATTCCTAGCTCATTTAGCAGTTAGCTATCAGCGGTCAGCGATCAGCGGTCAGCTATTCAAGTCAAACTCAAAACTCTTACACCTCTCACCTCACTCCTCTCTCTTCCAACTCAAAACTCAAAACTCCCTTCACCCCTCCCCATACAACGGAATCAAGCTATGAAACCCGTACAGCCATCGGTTAGTTTGCTTCGCGCTCAGTCTTATGACCATACTCAACTGCGTCAAGCTCTGGAGGCGTTACTGGAGCCGCTGGGTGGCATGACAGCCTTTGTGAAACCGGGCGATCGCGTTCTCCTTAAACCCAACCTGCTCACGGGTGGTCGTCCGGGTAAGGAATGTGTTACTCGTCCAGAGATGGTTTACTGCGTGGCGCAGATGGTGCAAGAAGCGGGTGGCAAACCTTTCTTGGGCGATGGGCCAGCCTTTGGTAGTGCAAAGGGTGTGGCGAAAGCGAATGGTTATTTACCCCTGACAGAAGCGCTCAAGTTGCCGATCGTTGAGTTTCATGGCAGACGTTACGAAACGGTAGGCGCTGAGTTTAATCATTTACTACTCAGTAAAGAGGCGATCGAGGCCGATGTGGTGATCAACTTGCCGAAGGTCAAATCGCATATGCAGTTGACGCTCACAATGGGCGTGAAGAATCTCTTTGGGTGTGTTCCTGGCAAAATGAAAGCCTGGTGGCACATGGAAGCGGGTAAGGATCGGGATCGCTTTGGCGAAATGCTGGCCGAAACCGCACGGGCGATCGACCCCAATCTCACGATTCTGGATGGCATTATTGGTCATGAAGGGAATGGCCCCAGCGGTGGCGAACCTCGTCGGCTCAACCTCCTGGCAGCGTCACGGGATGTCTTTGCGCTCGATCGTGCGATCGTCGATCTTCTGAACGTCGATCCTGCGACTGTGCCAACCGTAGCGGCTTCTCAGCGCTTGGGACTCTGCTCAACCGTAGAAGCCATCCACTTCCCCTTGCTGCATCCTCAAGCACTTCAGATCACCGACTGGAAACTGCCCGATCACCTGATGCCGATCGATTTTGGGTTACCTCGCGTCCTCAAATCCACCTTTCGCCATCTCTATATCCGCCTGATCAAAGAACCCATGCAGGCGTATGCAGAGCAATGAGCAGGATGAGGGGTGAAGGCTAAATGGTGAAGGCTAAAGGCTAAAAAGTTGACCACTCCCTACTCCCTACTCCCGCCGCTTCCCCTGCCCCCCTTGTCCCCTTTCGCCCTGCCCCCCGCTCCCATTTACCCTGAGCGACAAAAAAGAGCTTAAATGAGCTAAATGTCAAGTTATAAATCGGATGGTGAAGCTATTTGTAACTCTTGTGTTGACTTATGTGATCCCGCTTCCAGTTCCGGTCAGTTCGCTATGGTGAGCGTAGACAAAAGTATCCAGAAGATTCCAGGTTCATTAGCGTGTTACATGCAGTCTTCTCGATTACCTAGTCCTAGCCCGTCTCTGGAAAAGTTGTATGTCCCCATCCATGCTGCGTCAGCTTTGGTTCATTGTGGAAACGAGTCAGTCTCAAACGCTGCTCAATTTAGACGACAACGGCTTAGTGCAATGGCTGCTCAAACAACTAAAAACGCAGCGATCGCTCGACCATGATGAAGTCAATGCGTTTAGTCACTACATTCAAGCTCGCTTGCCCCTGATTCGTGATCTGGCAAATAGCCGTCTCCTGTTTCACTCGTAAACCCTTAGCTTCAGACTGACCAACCCCTCAGCTTGACCGCTTTCTCACTCAATTACGCCAGAGCAGAAGAGCCAAAATCGGGAGGCACATCTTGCCAACGCCCCTGACCAATCGCTCGTAGCGCTTCCTTAAGCGAAATATCCCCAGTGTAAAGAGCACGCCCCACGATCGCTCCGGTTACGCCCAAGGGTTCGAGTGCCAGCAAGCTCAACAAATCAGTCACCGAACTCATGCCACCAGAGGCAATGACGGGCACTGCAACGCCTGCCGCTAAAGCTCTCAACGCTTCTAGATTTGGCCCCTGTAGGGTGCCGTCACGATGAATATCGGTGTAAATAATGGCAGCAATGCCAAAGTCTGCCATTTGCGTTGCCAGGTCGATCGCAGACACCTGAGACGTTTCTAACCAGCCTCGTGTTGCCACCAACCCATTCCGAGCATCAATTCCCACCACAATCTGTTCTGAGAATTCCTGACACAGTTCACGCACCAAATCAGGTTGTTCAACGGCAACCGTGCCCAAAATCACGCGCTGAACGCCCAGCTCAAAAAGAGCGGCGGCACTGGCACGATCGCGCAGGCCACCCCCTACCTGTATCGGCACATCGACCGCACGCACGATCGCCTCGATCGCCTGCACGTTGACTGGGTGCCCAACCTTCGCACCATCCAGATCCACCACATGCAGTCGGGTGGCACCCTGATCAGCCCACTGGCGCGCAACGGAAACAGGATTCTCGTCAAACGTTTGCGCTTGAGCATAATCGCCCTGATAAAGACGTACACAGCGCCCTTCCAACAGATCGATCGCTGGGATGACCTCCATACTTTGACCTCATACGCCGCGCGAATCCAATCACCCTAACGTATCACTTCGTGAAGATCAATCAGTGACAATCAAGCGAAACTGGCTTTAATGGATCAGCCCTAGAAATAAAGATGAGTTCATGCATAAGATGAGGGTGCAGTAAGTACCCCCTGGCTAGATTGGTGGACGCTTACCAATTTCCTGGCGATTTACAGTCCTGCAAAAGAAAACCATCATACTTGAAGCAAAGTTTTTCTTTTCATACCTGGAAACAGCCAAACTCATTCCGTATAAGGCACTAGCTGCATCATATTGGAGCAGCAATAAGCTCAAGTTTAGTCACGTCATGAGGGATGCAACATGGATGTTTGGGTTGATGAGTTCAAACGAGGACAATCACTCGGCAGTCAGCCAGAAATGGTTCCTGGCTATTTTGTACGCAGTACAGCCCCAATCAACGTTGAGCAAGATGAATGCAAACCTGACGAGATCATGCCAACCGTGAGTGAAGTGGTTGAGTCCTTGTATCAAAATTCAAAGCTGAACAAAAGCTACACCGGACTGGTCATTCAAATTCATGGCTACAACACGGGGATTGAACGAGTCATTAAAGGTGGTAAAGAAGTCGAGGGTAGAGATTATGTGTTTGAAGGCTGGCAGAAGACGTGGTCATATTTAAACCAGCAAGAATCTGCAATTTTTGGTAAACCCAATAGTTTTGTTTATTTAGGTTATCGCTGGCCCTCAGAAAGCGTTCCTTCTGACTTTAAAGATGCCGATAAAGCCCTACCGATTGCGTTGAAATTTCTGTTTTGGGGTGGGTTGGTGATCGCGGCAGTTGGGTTGCTTTTACTGGTCATCTTTTCCTCGCCTCTTGTGGATGCGTTCTTGGCTATCGTGATGCTTATAAGCGTTGCCCTGACCATGATTGTGGCAACACTCTATCTTTTGCGGATTATTGTTTATTTTCGGGATTCTTATCGTGCGAATAACTTCGGCGTGCCTGATTTAGTCGAATTTATTCGACAGGTCGATTTGGGTCTCGTCAAACGCCGCATGAACGACTCGCTTTTTGAAACGGTGGCAAAAGAAGTGGGTGAAGGCTTGGATCTGGCTCCTGGACTTTTGGCAGTAGCCGTCCGAAAAACGTGGGAAACGATTGAAATTGAAGCGGCATTGTTGAGCGATCGCAATGACGATGCGTTCCGTCTGTTGCTGCCCAAAATTAAACAGCGTGATCTTGCGTCTGTCGATGATGCGGTCTTTCTCAAAATTTATGCCAGCCTTGTCATCGCTGAAAAGCCAACCTATACACCAGCCGATTTCCGCAAAGCGGCGGCTTATTGGCATGACGAAAAGCCTCGCATCCGGCTGTCATTCGTCGGTCATAGTATGGGCGGCTTTGTCACGACTCAGGTCATCCGCATTCTGTCAGATGCTTTTGACCCAGCCGCGATCGGCGATACAAAGAGTTTAGAGAAGTTGCCGTCGCCGAATGTTGGGCGCGTGTTTGCACTAGGGCGTTTAATTCTAATTTCGCCTGATATTCCTCTGATGACCATTGTTTCTAGCCGCACAAATTTCTTACGTTCCTCACTACGACGGTTTGAAGAAGCGTATCTTTTTAGCAACGAAGGCGACTTAGCGCTGCGGTTAGCCTCTACAACCGCTAACTATTTCTCATTTCCAGCTAGCACCTATGCACAGGGTTTTCGCATGGGAAATGTAACCGTTAATCTGGATGCAAACAAACAAAACGCTACATCAAAAAGCACTTATGGCATCGTTAACCTGCCTGAGTTAATGAGTGGCGCAAAACCATCGCCTCTACTGAACTTTATTGGTGTGCAAACGCTGAGCCGCGACACGCGTAGCCTTGGGCAAGAAGGTCAGAAGAAGCGAGAAGCCATGCGAAAGCGAAGCGCTAAAGTAGATGAAGAGTCGCTTGCTAAAGTAAACCAAGACCCCGAATCGATCGCTGATCTATTCACCTACCTCGACTGTACAGAATACCGCGACATCACCTACTACGCCAAACGAGACAATCAAGAAGTCAATGTTTTAATTTCAGAAGGACAGCGATCGCCGCTCAATTTTGTGAACTATGTCAAGTTGCTCAAAGCGTATGTTGATTTTTCTAGCGATCCAGGTAAAGGGGTTGGAGTGGATGTACATGGGGGGTACTTCTACGGTCGCCTGAGCAACTTACTGATTCATCGGTTAGCCTTCTTGGGCTTTCAAGGACTATTGGACTCCTTGATTTTTCAACCGCCGATCGAGCTTAGTGTTAATAACAGTGAGCTACCAGTGGAGTTAAAGGCAAACTTACAGCAGGCCACGCAACTACCAGACGAACAACGGCGCAAAATTGCGTTACAGGCATTGTCCTGGCTTTGTGAACGGCGCAAAATTCAGGTAGCTGCGTCTCCAGAGCGCTACTACGTTGACGTGCTTGGGTTCAAGCGTGGTGAAACCAGAGCCAGAATTCTGACAAAAGATGTGAATGTGAAATCAGTTTCAACTGAAACAACTGTCACTCCAGCCGATGGCAAGTAGTTTTTGAGGCGGACGGCGAGGCAGAAGTGAGGCAGGGGGAGCAGTCGCGGTCAATTAAAGAAGAAAAACGCCTGCGTTAACGCAGGCGTTTGGTAGGTGTAGCAATGAGTCAATGTAACCAAGCGAATGTCATCAAGCGTTAGTTGTTCAACAGAACCGCTTCTTTCTCTTTCACAACTAGAGGCGTTTCGATGAGTTTTTCGGTGGGCAACCCTTCGATCGGGCATTCCTTCACACCAACTGTAGGACGCGTGATGGATTCCGAAATTTCTTTCGCCTTCGCAGGATCATTAATCCAGGTGCGATAGAACTCGTAGGGACATTCCTGCACGCCTTCTGCGCCTTCACCGGAATTGATTTTGCCCGTGTAGCCGCGATGCAAGAGCTTGAACAGGTGGTTCTGCGATTGAGAATTTTTGCGAAAATCACGAATCGCAAATTTGGATAGGGCCGCGTACTGCACGCCCATGTCTTCTTCACCGCATTCGCCCAATGTCCGACCATCAAAGCTGACGATCGCCGAGTGACCAAAGTAGCTGTACACACCGTCAAAGCCAGCGGCATTAGCAACAGCAACATAGACGTTATTCATCCACGCCATCGCTTTGGACACCATGACCTGCTGCTCTTTCGCAGGATACATGTAACCCTGGCAGCGCACGATCAGTTCAGCGCCACGCATCGCGCAATCACGCCAAATTTCAGGATAGTTACCGTCATCGCAAATAATGAGGCTAATTTTCAAGCCTTTGGGGCCATCAGAAACATAGGTACAGTTACCGGGATACCACCCTTCGATCGGCGTCCAGGGCATGATTTTGCGATACTTCTGTACAATTTCACCCTGATCATTCATCAAAATCAGAGTGTTGTATGGCACCTTGTTAGGATGATCTTCATGGCGTTCACCTGTGAGCGAAAAAACGCCCCAAGTTTTGTTGCGAATGCACGCTTCAGCAAAAATATCTGTTTCCGGCCCAGGAATCGAGGAGGCTGTTTCCATCATCTCTTTGGCATCGTACATGATGCCATGAGTGGAATACTCAGGAAAAATCACCAGATCCATTCCTGGCAGGCCAACTTTCATCCCATCGATCATCGAAGCAATGTTTTTGCAATTTTCGATGACCTCTTCTTTGGTGTGGAGGCGCGGCATTTTGTAGTTGACTACCGCTACGCCCACAGCATCATCACTGGACGAAATATCACCGTGATAAGACATTCAAGCCTCCTAGATAATCTTGATTCGGTGCCACACGTCTGCACGCAGAGCAGATCGAATCACTGGCAATGGGCTTTAGTCTATCGACTTCAATAGACCAGACTTGTAACAACGATTACATTTCCAGCAGAGCTATTTCATTCCGTCAAAGGCACTGATCAGCAACGGATGTTAACGAATGAAACAGATGACGCTTGATCAGGCAGAGACAAACAATCCGCTTCATCTGTGTCTCAATCCGTTGCTCACAAGATTCGACTTTTGGAATGAAATGACCCTGCATTTCTAGTGAAGGCTGTACCGCAAGCGAAGGTGCGTTAGTGACTAATCATCCAGGGTCGCCCACCATTGTGCGATCGCGCTTTGGGTCGCTCTGGTTCTTGATCGTGCGATCGCTGCACAAGCTGAGGTTCTGAGCTAGCGGTTTTCAACCGTAAAGAGCCAGACAAAAGCGTAGGCGCGGCAAAAAGACGCTTCGTCGCCCCTTGGCAGGTCGGACAGCTAGCCGGATCGTTGCATTCTGCCATCGATCGCCACTGGTCAAACACACCGCAAGTATCACATTTAAATTCGTAAAGAGGCATTGATGAGGTCTACCTTACTGGATAATTCGCTGATGAAATTAAGAGAGTTAAGAGTTTTGAGTTAGTAGCTGAAGATGCCTAGTTGAAATGTAACAACGAACTTTGGATGAATGGCACTGAAATAAGCAAAAACTAGCGCCCTGAATCCCCCAATTCTAGGGGACTTCATAGTTCGGTCCCCCCAGAATTGGGGGTTGGGGGGCATCAAAACTCAAAACTTTCCCCCTTACACAGGCAAAATGGGCTTGTCAAAGATCGCGGTGGGAATTGCCAGTGTGCAGCACGCGTTAGGAATATCCACAATGCCGCTGACTCGACCTTCTACAGGGGCACAGCTAAGCAAAAGATAGGCTTGTTCGCCCGTATAGCCAAACTTTTTCAGGTATTCGATCGCGTTCAAACACGCCCGTCGGTAGGCTATATGGACATCCATATAGTATTGCTTACCTGTGAATTCATCGACCGAAATGCCCTCAAATACCAGGTATTCTGAGAAGCGAGGCTCAACGTTACCGGGTTTGAAAATGGGATTGACCATGCCATATTTCTCGACACCACCTTTGATGATATCTACGTGCAGGTCGATGTAGCCTGACATCTCGATCGCGCCGCAAAACGAAATTTCACCATCTCCTTGTGAGAAATGAATATCACCCATTGAAAGTTTGGCACCTTCCACATAGACGGGGAAGTAAATGCGGGTGCCTTTAGACAGGTTTTTGATGTCGCAGTTGCCGCCATGCTCACGGGGTGGAACGGTGCGAGCGCCTTCTGCCGCGACGCGATCGAACTCAGACTTGGATAACTGTCCAAGAATGGCGTTTGTAGGATTGGGCAGCGCTGCTAGCACGGGTTTATCGCCCGAAAGTCCTGCACCATAGGTTCGCAAATCGGGGGCGGTATCAACCAGTTCTTTCTCCCGCTTGTTCCACTTTGCCAACAGTTCGTGCGAGGGAGCGCAGCCAATTAAACCGGGGTGAATAATCCCTGCAAATTTCACGTCTGGGATATGTCTGGACGTGGTATAAATGCCTTGAAAATCCCAGATGGCTTTCGCTGGATCAGGATAGTGATCGGTTAAAAACCCACCACCATTCTTCTTGTCAAAAATGCCTGTGAAACCCCACTCATCGCCCTGAAGCGCACCAATATCAACCAGATCAACAACTAGAATATCGCCAGGTTCAGCACCATTGACGTGAATCGGCCCACTCAAAACGTGAACAACCGTTAGATCAACATCGCGAATGTCGTCTGGGCTGTCGTCGTTTTTGATCTGCCCATCCGTCCAGTCTTTGCACTCAATCCGAAAAACATCACCAGGATTGACAGAAACAACGGCTGGAATATCTGGATGCCAGCGGTTGTGACCAGGCAAATCTTGCTGATCCGTTGGCTTGGTCAAATCGACTTGAAATAATGTCTTGGGCATAGAACGCTCCTGCTCACCTCATTCGCTTTAACGAAAACGTCTAATGCTTTACCCCAAAAAGGCATTCACGATCGCAACCCTGAACTTTCTTATGCCGTTCAAGGCGAGTGCGAAACACAACTACGATCGCAAATAACTTCAGGCTGGAATTAGCAACAATTCACTACAAATGCCTCTGAATCAGCATTCAAAGGTTCAGATAACGTTTAGACTCTAGTGTCAAGGCTTAGCGCAATCTGTAACTTTCATCACATTTTCTGCGATCAGCATTAATTTGCCGCGTCAGCGCTTCGGTTGTACCACTAAGCTTTGCGAAAGCCTGACAGACTAAGGGAAGTCGATCAGTCAACGGCTGTGCGATCGCGTGTGTTACTGTCGTGTCAATCAATGTAAAAAGCTTGGCAAAACAGACGTTACCAGTTGTATTTCGAGTGCTGATTGTTTAAACTAATTGGCATTAAAGCTCAAGCTATAAGTCGATATGAGGGGAGGCAACCGCTTGCATTTGAGGTTTTCTTCTGTTGGGAAACGGCATCAAAAAACAGCATTTAAATGCTTGTTGATTGTTCTGATTGCAAGCGGCTACAGCACTTCAACTTTGACAACCCAAGCCGTTGCAAAAACACCATCAATCAGGCAATTTAAAAGCTTTGCAGATTGGTGCCTCAAGAAAGCAACACTTCCTGCACCTGCTAGACAAACCATTAATGTCCTGTTGAAACGATCGCGCACAGCAGATTGCTATCAAGCGGACGAAGTTCTTTCTAGCACCACAACGCTCGATCTTAGTGATAGTAAGATTGCCGATCTTAGTCCCCTACAAAACTTGACAGGTTTGGATGAGCTTTACTTAGGCAATAATCACATTACGAATCTAAACCCCCTCAGTACGCTCACCAACCTGACTCGACTCTATCTAAGCTATAACCGCATTACTGATCTGTCTCCACTCCAGCCCTTACGTAAATTAAAGGCTCTTTTTTTAGGCAATAATCGCATTGTAAACATTGATTCGCTGCGGTTTTTAGAAAATCTAGTCAGTCTCGATCTGGTGTCTAATCAGATTCTCGACATCAGCCCTCTAAAGTCCCTGTCAATGTTGAATAATCTGGATTTAAGCTTCAACCGCATTGCCGATATTAGCCCGTTGCGATCACTCACAAGCCTCACAGAGCTTTCACTATCTGCTCAAAATATTTCAGACCTCACGCCACTTACATCACTCGCAGATTTAACCAATCTCGATCTCAGTGGCAATAAAATCGCCGATCTCAGTGCCTTAAAACCGTTGAGAAATCTTACTAATCTTGCGTTGGGTGGCAATCAAATTACGAATGTCAATGCGCTCAGCACCTTGTCTAACCTTACAACGCTGTATTTGGGTGGCAATCGCATTAGTAATCTCACTTCCCTTAAAGCGCTTACCAATCTCAACGTACTCTATCTGCAAAATAATCCCTTGCCTAACTCTATATGTCCTGTAAAACCAGAGTCAATTTGTCGTTTTTAAAGCAGAGATATAGCAGCCCTAAAGCATTCTTGAAAAGCATGCTGCGTTTGATATAGTTAGCGGTCAGCGGTCAGCAGTCAGCCTTGAATTTAAAGCTGAAAGCTGACGGCTGACGGTTCATTCAGAATCATGTTCACAAATCAGATAGGATTGCGATAGTATCACCCTGTAAAC
This sequence comes from Stenomitos rutilans, assembly GCF_059505485.1. Taxonomy (NCBI): domain Bacteria; kingdom Bacillati; phylum Cyanobacteriota; class Cyanophyceae; order Leptolyngbyales; family Leptolyngbyaceae; genus Stenomitos; species Stenomitos rutilans. Next base: position 41,005 of record NZ_JCACKR010000097.1, on the reverse strand, counting down.
TATTTTTTGATTCCGTTTCTTAAGCTTTTTTATGACAAACGCACCAGGCTGGCAGGGCAGCTTAAAACTCATCTATGCCAGCCGTGAACAGACCACGCACGTTGCTCATACTCAAGCACAAGCACCGCTCAAAGTGCAGCGATCGCTCTATCCAGAAGGTCAATCCGTTTGCCACAGTATCATCTTGCACACCGCAGGCGGCATTGTAGGGGGCGATCGGCTCGACCTCGACATCCAACTGCAACCGCAGACGAACGCATTAATTACCACTGCATCAGCGGGCAAAATCTACCGCACGAATGGGCAAGAAGCAAGACAGAGGACGCGCGTTGAGGTATCGGCTGGAGCTTGTTTAGAATGGTTTCCACAGGAAACGATCGTCTTTGACCAGGCGCTGTATCGTCAAGCGATGCACGTTGAGTTAGCGGCTGGGGCCACCTGGCTGGGTTGGGAAATTACTCGCTTTGGGCGTAGTGCAAGAGGAGAGCAGTTCTTGCAAGGTGATTGGCGATCGCACACGGAAATTTGGCAAGAGGGCTGCCCGCTGTGGATTGATCGCCAATGGCTACCAGGCAGTGAAGCCTCGTTTTATGGTGCTCATGGTCTGGCAGGGTGTCCGATTGTCGGCAGCTTTGCCTTTGTGGGGCAGGCTGTGGACACGGCAGTGGTGGAGAAGGCCCGATTGCTCTGGACAGGTGAAGCAGGAGAAATCGGCGTAACTCGCTTACAATCAGGCTTACTCTGTCGCTATCGAGGGCACTCAACCGCCGCAGTGCGCCGCTGGTTTATTGAGGTTTGGCAGCTAATCCGCTTATTATTCTTAGGTCGATCGGGTTGTGTGCCCAGGGTTTGGGGAGTGTCATAGGGACATATCATCAAGGAGAATGTGATGAGGAGTAACCGATGCAATTAACGCCGCAAGAGAAAGATAAACTGTTGATTTTTACGGCTGCACTGGTAGCAGAACGGCGCAAAGAGCGCGGACTAAAGCTGAATTATCCAGAGGCGATCGCCTACATTTCGGCTGCCATTTTAGAAGGGGCAAGAGATGGACGTACCGTTTCTGAATTAATGAGCCACGGTACCACATTGCTGTCGCGTAGTGATGTGATGGAGGGCATCCCTGAAATGATTCATGAGGTTCAGGTTGAAGCGACGTTTCCAGATGGCACCAAACTGGTTACAGTGCATGATCCCATTCGCTAGTACAGAGCAAATGGCACTACAGCTAACGCCAGCTAGCACAAGCAGTAGGTAACTCAATTGATGGCCGAGGTTAACTTGTCTATTCGACCTGCGAGAGTGGAGGAAGCAACATTTTTGACTGAACTACTGCTACGTTCTAAGGCTCACTGGGGCTACGATGCAGACTTTATACAGCGCTGCCGTAATGTATTCGCTATTCTACCTGAATGGATTGCCAAAGATACTTTTTTCGTGCTTCAAAAGAAGACTCAAATTATCGGTTTTTATAGCTTACAACAGCAAGATTTAACGGTGGAACTGACTGATCTCTTCATTGAGCCTTCTGTGCTTGGTCATGGCTACGGAAAATTATTGTGGCATCATGCGATTGAAACCGTTCGTTCGTTTGGGGTGAGCACGCTTCTGATTAAAAGTGATCCAAATGCTGCAGGGTTTTATGAAGCGATGGGAGCAAAGCAGATTGGAGAGACTCCTTCAGTCATTAATGCAGGAAGGATGTTGCCGTTGTTGGAGTTTAAGTTAGTTTAATCTGTATAACCTTTACTGAACGGAGGTCAAATGATTCCTGGAGAAATGCTCATTGACGACGGAACCATTGAACTGAATGAAGGGCGTAAAACAGTAACACTCGTTGTGGCAAACACAGGCGATCGACCCATTCAAGTTGGGTCTCATTTTCATTTTTTTGAAGTGAATACGGCACTGGCGTTCGATCGAGCCCAGGCGCGTGGAATGCGTTTAGATATTCCGGCTGGTACAGCCGTAAGGTTTGAACCCGGTGATGAAAAAGAAGTGGCGTTAGTTGCTTTAGCAGGTAGCCGTGAAGTCTATGGCTTAAACAACAAAATCGATGGTGCTTTGGATGGGAAGAAAAGCGACAGCAAGAAGAAAAGTGACGGGAAAAAGAAAAAGTAAAGGCTGCTTAAATGATTCGACCAGGGCTATGCAGCTTGTCTGGACTTTTCTAAACCCTCTGCGTCCTTCCAATCTCTTGATTAACTGCTTCAAGAGAGCGTCCATTTAATCGAGAGCCTCTACTGACTGACACAGCAACCCTAAAAACAAATTTTGCACAGCCGTATCCGTACCTAGCCTGGGTCAGTTGCCCAGCGTTTAGGTACGAGCAAAGAACAAAAACTTGAGCCAAACCGCTCTTAAAGTGGAGCTGACGGGAGTCGAACCCGTGTCCGCCCTGGGTATTGGTACATCGCTCATTCACAGGCTTAGCTTCTCTGATCCTCAAAGCGGGAACCGTCCCTTATCCCGGACAGTGGGATGCTCTGATAAAATCTTAGCCAAAAAGCCTACCAGAGAAAGCTTCTTGGAGCATCCGTTGGGGGTTGTCTATCATCCTTAACGGAGTCAGATGACAGACGCTCGAACCAGTTAGAGGTTGTTAGGCAGCAACAAGTGCTTGCTTACGAGCAAAAGGTACGATGTTGTTCGCATGTACGTTGTTTTGAGCCATTGATTTATGAGAGTTAGCTCGCTCTCAGCCTGAATCACACTGTAGTGTTCGCCAAAACGTCGAAACCGTTGCAGCCCCGAGTCGTTTCTTTATTATAACTGCTCTTGGCTGCTGTGTATGTTGCTGGCTAAACACGAAGCCTACTGTGGAGTAACACTTTATTTGTCAGCGTTAACAAGATCATGTCGTCGAAGTCCCGGTTGTAACAGAATCGTGTCGCTTTAACAATTTAGTGCCGTCCAAACTTTTTGAGACAGTGTTAACAGCTTAATGTCGTCGAATCAGCTTCAGCTATCAGGGATTAAAGCATCTCCATGTTTGGGGCTGTAACGGTTTCCTTTCAATCCTTCCTAATATCTATAAATACAAGACCATAATTTTAGTAGGAAAAGAAAAACCGAGTGAAGAGCAGGTGTCTTACCAAACTTGAGTTATGCTTTAAGGCTAATATAGCGTTTTCATACTAGTGGGGCACAGTAACAGCAATGAGAGAACCAATTCCTTAAGTCGCTCAATGACACTTGGTAGAAAGCTGCATCAATGGCTTCGTTAAGCTCTGGATAACGCCGTGCCCCAATCGAACGCAGAATGCTGTTAAGCTTTGAAAAGCAATTCTTGATCGACGAAAAGTCTGGCGAGTACGGCGGTAGGAAGATCAGCTTGGCACCTGCATCCTCAATCAACTTTCTCACGTCTTCACCGAGATGAAGCGAGCAGTTATCAATGATGACACAGGCACCTTGCCACAGCTTAGGCACGAGTTTCTGGGGAATAAACACCCTGAATTACTATATCTAATACGCCTCACTAGACTGGAAATTGCTGTAGACGCTGTTCCAAAGCCTTTTGCGCCTGTTCTCGATCGTCAAAATGAATCTTTTCAGTCCCTAGAATCTGATAATCTTCGTGGCCTTTTCCCGCGATCAAGATGCCATCACCCGGTTGAGCTTCTAGAATTGCCAGACGAATGGCCTCAGCCCGATCGCCAATCACCGTAGGTTCGACGGCTTCAGGAATGCCAGCCGCCACATCCTGCAAAATGCGCTGTGGGTTTTCAGTACGTGGATTGTCGGACGTGACAATCACTCGATCGGCCAGATCGGCAGCAATGCGACCCATCTGGGGACGTTTGCCTCGATCGCGATCGCCTCCACACCCAAACACACAGACCATCTTGCCTTGAATGAACGGTCGTGCAGCTCGCAACAAATTCTCCAGACTGTCGGGCGTGTGAGCATAGTCCACAATCACGCTGATATCCTGATTGGGCGATACCTGCACCTGTTCCATCCGTCCTGGTACGCCACCAAACTGCGGCAACGCTGCCACAACATCACCTAGCTCTAGCCCAATATGCAACACCGCACCAACGGCTGCCAGCAGATTAGCGAGATTAAATTGACCGACGAGGGGCGATCGAAAAGCAGCTTCACCACGAGGGGTATGCAGAACGCCAGTCACTCCATCTGCACCGTACTGCAAAGCACTGGTGTACAAGTCTGCCGTTGCATCTTCGGTGCTATAGCTCCAGGTGCGAGTTTGCTCAAGGTGCTGAATTAACTGTTGTCCATACGGATCATCCAGGTTAACGATCGCACGCCCTTTGAGATAACCAGGACTAAACAGCAGCGCTTTAGCCGCAAAATAATCATCCATATCACGATGAAAATCCAGATGATCTTGCGTCAGGTTAGTGAAGACTGCAACCTCAAAGCTACAACCCAGCACTCGTCCCTGTGCTAAAGCGTGGGAACTCACTTCCATCACACCAAACTCACTTCCTGCGGCCAGAGCCTCTGCCAACTGTCGCTGTAACTCCACCGCAAACGGAGTCGTGTGCAAAGCAGTTTGCTGATAGCCCTGCCATCGCGTGTAAAGCGTGCCCAAAAGCGCCGTAGACTTGTGCGCCTGCTGCAACAGAAACTCAATCAGATGCGTCGTTGTCGTCTTGCCATTAGTACCCGTCACGCCCACCAGCTTCAACTGCTGCGCTGGGTTGTCGTAGAATGCCGCTGCCAGTTGAGCCGACACCTGCACCATATCGTTAGCGGGAATGATGCAGAGAGTTAGGAGTCGGGAGTCGGAAGTCGGGAGTGGAGCGCGTTGTTCACTCGCTGCCTTTTGTGCCGCTTGAGGAGACACAATGGCCGCGATCGCTCCTGCCGCGATCGCCCCTGTCCCAAAATCACCCCCATCAACGCGCGTTCCCGGTAGCCCAATAAACAAATCTCCTGGCTGACAGGTATGAGAATTTGTCGCCAACCCCTTTACCTCAGCCTCCAGCGCAGGATGGTCAGGCAATGGTGCCATACCCGGAACGATCGCCAGCAACTCTCGTAACTTCATGTCAGCGCTCCCTTTCTATGGAATGAACGATGCACGACCACCAAAGTCTAGATTTTAGAGCGTCGGCAGCGCTTTGCGACGAGAAGCGAAAACCTCACGCCATCTAACCAAAACCTCGGAGTTTTGCCCTCCGTGTCGATGGTCCATCTTATTACCAGTACAAAACTCCGAGGTTTGTGTCAGCCTCATTGAAAGACTCCTCAGCTATCCCAGAGACTCTTGCACGAGTAGTAAAGACTCTTCGGACACTCCCAAAGCCTCTCGCGTGAGTATCGAAGACTTGTGAGTAAGTATCAAACACTCAACAACGAGTAGTAAAAACTCTCCAGACTATCCCAAAGACTCTCCAGCCACCCTCAAAAACGTTTTGAGACAGTTCAGAACGCCTTCAACGTGCCTCCAACTTTATCCTTTTCCTTCTCCTACCCTCTACCTTCTGCCCTCTGCCCTCTGCCTTCTGCCTTCTGCTCTCTTTTCCCGCCTTCTTCTCTCCCTTCTCCCTACAAATACCGCCGCAACATCTGCTCCAACTGCTGCACCGTTGCACGCGGTGATGGACGAGGAAGAGGGATGAGGGATGAAGTTTTGAGTTCTAAGCTTTGAAATGCTCCCCCTGCCTCTGCTTCCCCTGCTTCCCCTGCTTCCTCTGCTCTCTCTGCTGCCTTCCCCGCTTCTTGACTCCTGACTCCTGACTCCTGACTCCTCTTCTCCTTCACCAATACCAGCACCGGAACCTCATACTGATACACCTGGAACCAATCATCACGAGTGGTAATGTCCCGCACGTCCAGAACTAAATCGAAGCTCTTGATCTGCGTGAGCTTTTCTTGCAGTCCTTCACACAAATGACAGCCCGGCTTGCTGTAAAGAATTAGATGAAGGCTCAAGCTTTACTCCTTGCTGCTTAACGCTCGATCGATACCGTTTTGACACAGCGACGATGCCAAAAGAGATCGATTCCTAGCGATCGTGCTGACACAACGTTACCCTAGTTCGCTATCGTAGAGAATGCAGAAGACTTGAGGTAACTCGTCGCGATGACCCAATCTACGAAGCCGCTTATTCAACCTACCAGCCTCGACCTGAAAAAACTCAACCAGCGTTTTGAGAACGCTCATCCTAGAGATATCCTTGCCTGGAGTGTCGAGAACATCCCTACAGGGTTGGTGCAAACCAGCGCGTTTAACGTCGATGACATCCTGATTACCGATCTGTTTTACCGAGAACTCAAGCCAGCTACACCCGTACCCGTGCTGTTTTTAGACACGCTCTTTCACTTCCCCCAGACACTAGAGCTAGTTGCCAAAGCCAAAGCCTTATACAACCTTGACTTAAAGATCTACAAAACGAACGAAGCGAATAGCCGCGAAGCCTTTGCTGCCAAATACGGCGAAGCCTTGTGGGATGCTGATATCGCCAAGTTTCATCAAGTCACCAAAATTGAGCCACTTCAGCGAGGGTTGGCAGAGCTAGGTGCGATCGCCTGGATTACCGGACGTCGCCGCGATCAGGCAAATACTCGTGCCGATATGCCGATCTTTGAAATCGATACGCAAGAGCGGCTGAAGATTAACCCGATCGCCAACTGGACGCGCAAAGAAACCTGGGCCTACGTGTTTGAACACGATGTCATTTACAATCCACTCCACGACCAAGGCTACCCCAGCATCGGCGACGAACCCATCACCACAGCTATTGCTGAAGGTGAAGACGAACGCGCTGGACGCTGGCGGGGGATGGGCAAGACAGAGTGCGGCATCCATATTTAGGGAATCGGGAGTGGGGAGTGGGGAGTAGGGTAGAAAGGCTGAAGGCTGAAGGCTAAAAGAGACGAGAGAGAGTAGAGGGGAGAGGGGTCAGACTCAAACCTTAGAACTTGAAGCTAAACGCTAAAACACCTCACTCCTCTCTTGAAACTCAAAACTCGAAACTTTCCTTGCTGTCATTGGTTCCACTTCCTCCTTACTCCTCACCCTATTTATGACCAAAACCATTCTGATCACAGGTGCTTCCACAGGCATTGGGTATGAAACCGCACGCTTGTTTCAGCAACGAGGCTGGAATGTGGTGGCAACCATGCGTTCACCGGAGAAGGCTGAAGCCTTGGCAGCACTGGAAAACGTCTGCTGTTTACGAGTGGATGTGACTGATCCAGAATCGATTTCGCAGGCGATCAGGCAGACCTTAGAACGCTTTCAGTCGATCGATATTTTGCTCAACAATGCAGGTTATGGTTTGGTCGGTGCGTTTGAAGCGTGTAGCCTGGAGCAAATTGAACGTCAGTTTGCGACGAATGTGTTTGGCTTGATGGCGATGACACGAGCACTCTTGCCGCACTTTCGCGAACAGCGATCGGGCATCATTATGAATGTGTCATCCATTGGTGGACAGATGGGGTTCCCGCTTTACAGCCTTTATCATGCTACCAAATGGGCAGTGGAAGGCTTTTCCGAATCGCTGCAATACGAACTGGAAGCATTCAATATCCGCGTCAAAATCATTGAGCCGGGACCCATTAAGACCGATTTTTACGAGCGATCAGCAGAGCTTGCCAGTAAACCAGGGCTGACTGCCTATGATGCGTTCGTTGCAAAAGTGATGACAGCCACGAGAAAGGCAGACGCTACCGGATCGCCACCAGCGGTTACGGCACAGGTAATTTATCGAGCGGCGACAGATGGTTCACGGCGGCTCCGTTACCCAGCAGGGGGAAACGCGGGAGCCTTGATTTTCCTGCGCAAGCTGTTACCCGATCGCCTGTTCAGTGGCATCATCCGAGGGGCAATGATGCGCTAATTACGCAAACCTCAGAGGTTTTGCCAAGAATCAAGCATCGTAAGAAGCTGATCGCTTAAACCTCCGAGGTTTTGGTCAAAAGTTGTAAGTTCTGGCTCTTGATAATTTTGTACTATCTAGAACAGTGGCTCTACACTGGATAGCAACAACTGTCAGCTATTTCGAGCCAAGCGTGTGATCAAACTTCTCCATCTGTCAGATATCCACATGGGCAGCGGGTTTTCGCACGGGCGAGTCAACCCTGAAACCGGACTCAATTCCCGTTTAGAGGATTTTGTTGGCACGTTGGGACGCTGCATCGATCGCGCCCTTGCCGAACCCGTCGATCTCGTTTTGTTTGGTGGCGATGCCTTCCCTGACGCGACTCCACCACCCTTTGTGCAACAAGCCTTTGCCAGCCAGTTTCACCGATTGGTCGCCGCGCAAATTCCGGCAGTGCTGTTGGTGGGAAACCATGACCAGCACGCCCAGGGGCAAGGTGGCGCAAGTCTGTCTATTTACCGGACGCTGGATGTACCTGGCTTTGTGGTGGGCGATCGGTTGGAAACCCACCGTATTCAAATACAGAATGGTCTGGTGCAGGTAATTACGCTGCCCTGGCTAACACGATCAACCCTACTCACGCGTCCCGATGCGGAAGGGCTGTCGCTGGGTGAAGTCGGTCAATTATTGATTGATCGCCTCCGCGTTGCCCTGGAAGGCGAGATTCGTCGCCTCGATCCAGACATTCCCACCGTGCTACTGGCACACCTCATGGCAGACAATGCCCGCTTTGGAGCCGAGCGCTTTCTGGCAGTGGGCAAAGGTTTTACCGTCCCATTAGGATTGCTCTCGCGAGACTGTTTCGATTACGTGGCATTGGGGCACGTCCACCGCCATCAGGTACTCTGCGAAAGCCCGCCGATCGTCTACCCTGGCAGCATTGAGCGCGTCGATTTCAGCGAAGAAAAGGAAGACAAAGGCTTTGTACTGGTCACGCTGGCAAAAGGACAGACCACCTTTGAGTTTTGCCCGTTGCCCGTCCGAGCCTTTCGCACGATCGAAATAAACCTCTCTGAAGCGGACGATCCTCAGAGCAAGCTACTCCAAGCGCTCAAACCAGAGGTGATTCAGGATGCGGTAGTGCGTCTGGTATATCACCTGCGATCGGAGCAGCTTGAACAGATTGATACCAATGCCATCCATCAGGCACTGAACAACGCCCACACCTACACCATTCATCCTGAAATCGTTAGCCAGTTTTCTCGCGCACGTCTGCCCGAACTGGGTAGCGGCACCACCATTGCACCTCTTGATGCCCTCAAAGCCTATCTCGCTAACCGGGAAGACTTGCAGGAGCTTGAAGACGATATGCTTGCTGTCGCTGAGAGCCTACTGGCAGAAGAAGAACATGCCTGGTTTCAAGCCGCGATCGCGGCTGAAGAAGAAACTGCACTCAACGCTCAAGCGGAACCCCAAGAGACCCAATTACGGTTGCTCTAACATTAAAAAAACGATTCCACTATGTCGGAATTGCTCCAGGAGTGGCGAGATTCAACAATTTTCCCTGCGTTGATTCTAAAATTACGTCGTGGATAAAGGCGCTGGCGTGGAGAATTTCAATACCAATCAGTTCCCCTGCATCATTAAGTTCAGCCGTAATAGTTGGGCTAATCTCGACGCTGTTTGCTTCCGGTTCATCCAAAAGCGTGACGTACAGCACATCTTCCGCCTCAAAGTAATTCATTTTGGCATTAGTCATTGAGTGTATATAGCGATCCTATTTGGATTGTGAGAAAGGATTCCAGTGGAATCCTTTCTCACAAAGCCTCTCAATCTCACAAATGATTTAGGACTGCTATATCTCCCACTTTTCAGGCGAAAGCGAATTTGCTGACGGGTTGTGACATGAATAATGCTGTCTTCAGATGCTTCGTAAGGGATAACAACTAAACTGTCATTGTGCTTGCAACGGCTTTAAGGCGATCGAAGATTTTTCTAGCTTTAAATTGACAATAAAACAATTGGAATGCAGGTCTGGAAATTTTGCAAATCGTGGTCGGTGGTAAGAATACTGAAACTGCGACGATGAGCAACTGCACAAATCAGAAAATCAGTATTTGAGCCTTGAATACCTCTGCTTCGACAGGTATTAAAAAAATCTGCGGCAAGTTCATAATCATCGCTAGATAGCGTTAAATCTGGAAAGGATCTCAAGTAGCTTCGCAAGCGAGTGAACTGTTCAGAACTACGAATGCCTGAGAGAATCTCTTGGCGAATCGCGCCTAACAACGCAACTTGGTCATTCACGATCAGATCTCGCAAGGTCGTGACGATCGGAGAGGATGCAGGCGGTGTTTGCCGACGCAACGCGAGTGACCAAACGGATGTATCAACAATGACGCTCATGCCTGCTGTCGTTGCTGCTTGTAATCGTAGTCTTCGTAATCAACAGTACCAAAAAGGTCTAGCAGTTTGAGCCGCTTACGGCGTTGAACGTACTCGCGCAAAGCCGTCTCAACTAAAGTATCGACGGTTGCCTGGTCATCGAGTGCTAGTGCTTCTTGTAGCAAAGATTCGTTGATATTGAGCTGAGTCACCATAACTGATTCTAAAGAGCGCTTGCTTAGTTCAATAGTAATGTGCTTTCTCCGTTCACCCAAAAGTGCTGACTGATTGAGCAGAATTGCTGCGATCGCCTACTTTTGCCCTTTTGCATCCCATGCCATACGCCCTCTTCACTCCGCTCTCAACTGCTTCAACTCCGCCTCCGCCCGTTGCTTGAGCGTCGGATCACCCAATCCCTTGAGCGCGGCTTTCAGATCATCAATCGCCTTCTGCTTCATGAGGTAAGTAGGAAAGCACAATTATTTGTAGGATGGGTTACGCTACCGCTAACCCATGCGTAGGTTGGGTTTTATGCTTCAACCCAACCTACGCCCATCTTATATTTAATTTCACCACCTACTTAATAAGACCAGAAGCAGCTTTGAGCGGTCAGTTGATTCGCGTCAACCGTCCTGCTTGATATCAGCTACAGCGCAATCCCCCAGGCTGCCAAAACGGTTTTAATGCCTGCCGTAATGGTGGGCAAGTATTTCTCAGAGAACTCCAGCAGCCCATTGCCACGCTTGACGATCGTCGGCAACGCATCCAACGCATCACCTGCGCGTTCCAGCAGATCAGGATTTTTACGATCGCCCCCCAACTTTGCGATCGCATCGACATGCTTCAGCGCTTTCTCTTTGTCTTTTGCGTCCAAGCCAGCGTCGGGTGTTTCGATCGCCGTTTTCAATTGCTTCAGCAGGTCTGCCAGCTTCAGTGCGTCAGGGTCTTTGGTGGCTTCCAATTGACCGAGGGTGAGGGTGAGCGTGCCGCTGATGTCGCCGCCTGCTGCACCCGTGATTTCTTTGCCTGCCACGCCGCTATTGTCGCCGCCTACCAAACTATTAATGCCGCCTGTCACGTTGTTTAGTTCGATGTTGCTGCGTTTGTCTGACATAGGATCTCCTGTGAATTGAGCGTTGGGAGCGTTGAGGATTGGTCTGCTGAATTGGTCGGTTTGATGATAAACGAAGCCTTGCAAGAACACGGATTGCTCTCGATAGACGGTGAGTTGCCCTTCAGCATGGGCTAACTTTTGCTGCGCTGCCTGCTCTGCTTCTCGTGATGCCGCCAGTTGTTTATGCAACTCGTAGTCGTGCGTAAACTGCGCGTGCATTGGCGCTTTGTCCGCTTCAGGATTGGCAACGGCTAGTTTGACGAACCGATTGCCATCGCCTACATCCACCAGCGAATGCAGCGACAAGCCTGCATCCTCGTACTCCGTGAGCAAATTTCGCAGTGCTACATCAAACGCCTGCGGTTCAATGCCATTGTGAAAAAGAAAATCGAGCGTATTTGAAACCAATGTATCTGAGAACTGGCGCACCAGCTTCGCAAAATCTCCTGGCTGGAAGATACCGCTGGCAGGTCTACGTTCTTGCTGGTTTGGTTCTAAATAAATGTAGTCACAACGCACATCATTGAAGCGAGTCGCGGCATTGATTCCCCAATGTTGAATGCAGGCTCCGGTTAAGACAGCATGAGAAAAATCGGTGCCTAATGCCTGTGTGCTTTCTAAGTGGGCGTGTTTTAAGTTAGCGTTCTGCAAATTCGCATCATTCAAGTTTGCCCTCAGTAAATTAGCGCCCTCTAGCTCAACCCCTGCCAGGTGAAGGCGCTGTAAGTTGACTTGGCTGTAATCTTGACTGCAACCGTTGCGGCTTGTGCAGAGTGCCCGGATGGTGTCATTAAAGTCGTTGGGGAATTTGCATCGAGCAAACGAGACGTGAGTCCAGTCCACAAAGTCAAGGGTTGCATTTGAAAAATCAGCATTATGAATAGTGGCATCAGAAAACCTTGCATTGGTCAGATCAGCAGCCTCGAAGATAGTGCCACGTCGATAGCGAATCGTTTTGATTTGCTCTCTAAACCAGTAGATGGCGAATCCAGCAAAGAGAATTGCAACACTACCCCCAGCAATGCCTTCCGCTATTGCGCCTCTGCAAAAGGCAGAGATTGCAGCGATAGCGAGAGCGCCAGCGACGACGACAGCAATAGCGAAAAGGACAACGCCAGTGCCAGTGCCAGCGACAACGACAGCGAAAACGCCAGCGACGGCGAAAAGGACAACGGCAGCGACAGCGAAAAGGGCAACGGCAAAGGCAGCGATGCCATTGGTAGCTAAAAAGACAGCGAAACCGACAACGAGAACGAAAATTTCAACAAACTGGAGTATAAGTTGCTTACGGCTTTGCCCAGTTTTAACTTGCTGAAAGTCTGCGCCTGCTAACATAGCATCGCTGAAATTGCAGCCTCGGATGTCAGATTTGCTGAAGTTTACGTCTGCAAGGTTTTGCTGCTTGAACGATCGGTTTTGCAAATCTTGCTTATGGTAGTGCAGTTGGGGCATGGGGGCGCAGAGCAGTGGGTGCAGCAGGCTTCTCGTTCATTATTGCCTTGCCAAAAGATTTCGTCATCATAGTGGTCAGGGCTGACGCAAACCTCGGAGATTTATAAAACCTCCGAGGTTTAGTCCGGGACAATCCTGATGCATTGCCATACATTGCGATCGGATCACGATTCATTACAAATGGATCGGGTCACATTACCAATCGATCGGGTCACAATCCTTCTGCATTGCGTCGCATTGGCATTGTGTCGGGTCACAATCCTTGTGTATTGCCCCACAATGCTGTTGTAATGGGTCACATTGGCAATGTATCGCCTCGCAATCGCATTGTGTTGGGTCACGTTGCTTTTGTATGGCATCACAATGCTTCTGCATGGACTGACATTGCTTCTGCATGGACTGACATTGCTTTTGTTAGCTCGACGCGCCATCCCGTTCGCATCCCAACCGCGCGTCGTGGCAGAATGTATCAAAGTTAAACACACGTAGCTGCTCCCATGACCGCCGCAACCCCAAATCTGCCCAGCCAATACGACCCTGCAACCGCCGAAGCCAAATGGCAGCATTTATGGGAGGCAAACGCGGTCTTCAAAGCTGACCCCAATCATCCCGGCGAACCGTACTGCATCGTGATTCCGCCGCCCAACGTCACGGGCAGCTTGCACATGGGTCATGCCTTCGAGCATTCCTTAATTGATGTGCTGATTCGCTATCACCGGATGCTGGGGCGCAACACCCTCTGGCTACCGGGCACCGACCACGCCAGTATTGCCGTCAGCACCATTCTGGACAAGGAACTGAAGGCGCAGAAGAAAAAGCGGCAGGATGTGGGGCGAGAGGCATACCTGAAACGCGCCTGGGAGTGGAAAGAAGAATCGGGCGGCACGATCGTCGGTCAATTGCGCCGTTTGGGGCTGTCGGTAGACTGGTCGCGGGAACGTTTCACGATGGACGAAGGCTTGTCTGAAGCGGTGGTAGAAGCGTTTGTGCAACTCTATGACGAAAAGCTGATTTATCGCGGCGAGTACCTCGTCAACTGGTGCCCTGCCACGCAATCCGCCGTGTCGGATACCGAAGTGGAGAACCAGGAAGTCAACGGGCATCTGTGGCATTTCCGCTATCCCCTTACGGATGGGTCTGGCTTTGTGGAAGTGGCAACCACACGCCCCGAAACGATGCTGGGCGATACGGCTGTGGTGGTGAATCCCAACGACGATCGCTACAAATCTCTAATCGGCAAAACGCTGACCTTACCTCTCGTGGGTCGGCAGATTCCCATCATTGCGGATGAGTACGTCGATGCCACCTTTGGGACGGGTTGCGTGAAAGTCACCCCTGCCCACGACCCCAACGACTTTGAAATGGGCAAGCGCCACAACCTGCCGTTCATCAACATCATGAACAAAGACGGGAGCCTGAACGAGAATGCAGGCGCGTTTCAGGGACAAGATCGCTTTGTGGCGCGGAAGAACGTCGTTGCGCAGTTGGAGTCAGAAGGCTTCCTGGTCAAAACTGAGGACTACAAGCATACGGTGCCCTATAGCGATCGCGGTAAGGTGCCCGTTGAGCCGTTGCTTTCAACCCAGTGGTTCGTCAAAATTCGCCCGATGGCAGACCAGACGCTGGAGTTTCTGGATGGTCAGCAGTCACCCGCCTTTGTGCCCGATCGCTGGACGAAAGTGTACCGCGATTGGCTGGTGAGCCTGCGCGACTGGTGCATCTCGCGCCAACTCTGGTGGGGGCATCAAATTCCGGCCTGGTATGCCGTGAATGAAACAGGCGGCGAGATTCAAGACAACACGCCGTTTGTGGTGGCACGGAATGAGGCAGAGGCAAGGGAAAAGGCGATCGCCCAATTCGGTGCAGACGTTAAACTCGTCCAAGATCCCGATGTGCTCGACACCTGGTTCTCATCGGGACTGTGGCCCTTCTCCACGCTCGGCTGGCCCGAACAAACCGCCGATCTCGCGCGCTACTATCCCACCACCACGCTCGTCACAGGGTTCGACATTATCTTCTTCTGGGTCGCCCGTATGACCATGATGGCAGGGCACTTCACCGGAAAAATGCCCTTTCAAACCGTCTACATTCACGGCTTGGTGCGGGACGAAAACAACAAAAAGATGTCCAAATCCTCCAACAACGGTATCGATCCACTGTTGCTGATCAACAAATACGGCACCGATGCGGTACGCTATACCCTCATCCGCGAAGTCGCAGGGGCAGGGCAGGACATTCGCCTGGAATACAACCGCAAAACCGACGAATCCGCCACCGTCGAAGCCTCCCGTAACTTTACGAACAAGCTGTGGAATGCATCCCGGTTTGTGTTGATGAATGTGGGGAGTGGGAGTTTGGGAGGCAGGGAGGCAGGGGAGGCAGGGGGCAATAATCAAGAACCTTTTCATCCTTTATCCTTTATCCTTCATCCTTCATCCTTCACCCCCACACCCCACACCCTCGAACTCGCCGATCGCTGGATTCTCTCTCGCTTCCACCAGGTGACGCAGCAAACCCGTGACGCGATCGACCATTTCGGTTTAGGAGAAGCCGCCAAAGGGCTGTATGAATTTATCTGGGGTGATTTCTGCGACTGGTATATCGAGCTAGTGAAGCCGCGCTTACAGGGCGATGATGCTGAGTCCAAACAGACGGTTCAACAGGTGCTAGTCTTCGTTCTGGAAGGCATTCTCAAGCTGCTGCATCCGTTCACACCGCATATTACAGAAGAGATCTGGCATACGCTGACGCAAGCAGGCGACGATCGCTATCTGGCGCTGCAACCCTATCCTGAGTCGGATACTAGCCTGATCGATCCTGAACTAGAGCAACAGTTTGATTTGCTCATCGGCACCATTCGCACCATTCGTAACTTGCGTGCCGAAGCGGAGATCAAGCCAGCGGTGAAAGTGACGGCGATTTTGCAGACTGAGAGCGATCGCGAACAGCAAATCCTTAATGCAGGTCAGGCTTACATCAAAGACTTGGGGAAAGTAGAAACGCTGACCATCACGACCATCAATGATGCCGCGCAGGTAGCTACCGATGCGTCTCAGGCGATCGCGGGTGTAGTCGGCACGGTGCAGGTGGTGATTCCACTGGCAGGTGTCGTTGACTTGGGAGCACAACGCATTAAGATTGAACGCGATCTAAAACGGGTGGAGGCGGAAATTCAATCTCTCTCTGGTCGTCTCAGCAATCCGGGGTTTGTCAACAAAGCGCCTGCGGATGTCGTTGAGAACGCACGGGCAACCCTGGCAGAAGCTGAGAAACAAGCAGAGCTTTTGGGCGATCGGCTCAGCAAACTTTAGTGCTTCTACAGGCACCCAAACACCAGCTCCAGTCTACCAACATGTGTTTCTTCCTCAACTTTAGGACGGAAGACTCAGAACACCACAAGGGGCAATGCGCTTCTCCTCCTACCGACAAAGCCCAACTGTCTCAGCATGTAGGTTTAATCCAACCCTACATTTTTTGGGGCTAGCAGCAACAGGTGGAGTCTGTGTCTTGCGATCGCATTACCCCGGCAACGATTGTTTAGATCTCTGGCAACTTCACGCTACGGTAGTAGGATATGTTGGGCCTCGTCGTTACGCACCCTTAAGCCTGGTTTCGGTGCGTGACGCTGTCGCTTTTCTTGAATGCCGAAGGCTATACGGCACCCTCTAACTCATGTCGTACCAGATTAGATTGAAAATGCGACACATTTTGTAGGGGCAAGGCATTGCCTTACTGACGTGGAAGCAGCTGTAGGATGGCTACTAGGGTTCAGAATTT
Organism: Stenomitos rutilans; assembly: GCF_059505485.1. Taxonomy (NCBI): domain Bacteria; kingdom Bacillati; phylum Cyanobacteriota; class Cyanophyceae; order Leptolyngbyales; family Leptolyngbyaceae; genus Stenomitos; species Stenomitos rutilans. The sequence goes on along the minus strand of NZ_JCACKR010000097.1, from coordinate 24,479 downwards.
GATGAGGCATTTGATGAGTCTTCGGAAACCAACTCTGCTTGTTGTGTAGCTTCCTCTGAAGCACAAGTTGGTTTCAACGCTTTTTGGGCAAGCCGTGTAGTGTAAACAGCCGCACCCATCGCCAAAACTACCCCCCCTGTTTGCAAGGCCAATTTTCTAGGCGTTAGCCCTTCTTGTAGGAGCGCAATGCCAAACGAGCCTAAATAAACGTACAGAGTGATGACAGGCAACATACCTAACCATGAAAAGAAACAGTACTGCCAGAAATTGACTCTTGTACAGCTAAACCCATAATTGAGAATGTTAGAAGGAACTAGCGGCGAGAGGCGAGTGAGCAACAATATCTTCCACCCCTTCTTACCAACAGCTTGATCAAGCTGGGCAAAACGAGGGTGTTTACTAATCCACTTTTTAATTCGTTGTCGAGCGATTGTACGACCCAAGAGGAAGCAGACGATCGCGCCCAAGGTATCGGCGATCGAAACGGTGAGAGTGCCTTTAGCTAACCCAAAAATTGTGCCTGCAACTAAAATCAGAAGAATGTTGGGAAATCCCAGCACGGTGGCAAACAGATACATGGCAATAAATGCAGGCATCGCTGCTGGCCCCAGCTTAGCCAGCCAGTCTTTCAAAACCGTAAACCAGTCTTTAAGAGGAAGCGTGCTGGCTAGTAGAGCAAGCAGTATACACCCACCAATTAGCAACCAGAATTTTCGGCTGCGAAGCCAATTTAATTTCATGTTTATATCAATTGTTAGCTTGCGTATGGGTGTAGCAATTCTGAACTCAGCCTTTCAATTGGTTATAAGCGAGAAGGGGATGCATACTTTCTCAAAAGAAAACAATTCAAAAGTTGTATAGCTTTATACACCTTTGCTTGTTTGGTAAAAACTGGCGTTGCTAGCCATATGTTTTAGGAAAACCGGAATTGAGTAAGTAATTCAGATCAGCATAAGCATTATATCTATTCAACTTTAAGCCGATAAGTACGATCGCTACTTTCTTTTGGAAAGGGGTCATCATCAATTCAGCCTCAAGATAGAATGCGCATCAGAAGTAAATGCCTACTCTTGTGAAATATGTGTTCAAGAGGGGAAAGTCATGCTATCAAACGATTTATTAAAACGAGCGACAAGATGGCCTCGATATTTCTCTCAAGATAATTCTGGACCCAAATCGCTGTGTCGGCTACTAAATAAGGAGATTATGCTATCAGATGAGAGATAGCGTATAACGCAATCAATAAAGGCATACACAATAAAAACATGCACCGGACTACAGCTTTACATGTGAAAAATGACACAGACATTATTTTCTTTGAAAGAGCCTGTGGAAGCGATAGAACACCCAGCGCAAAAGATAGAGGCTCAATCTATTAAAGGTTTTATTATTGCAATCACGATCTTAATATTGTGGCTTGTTAGTTTAATTTTTCTTCTTTCAGCCAATGTTTCTAATTTCAGTATTTGGCTAACTGGAAAAGCGTTGATCTGGCAGAGCCTCCTTTACACGGGCTTATTCATTACGGCTCATGATGCCATGCATGGAGCAGTTTTTCCTGTCAACCTTAAAGCCAACAATGCCATTGGCTCTCTGTCAGTATTCTGCTACGGATTATTCTCTTATCAAGAACTGCTTAGAAAGCATTGGTTACACCATAAATATCCCGCTACACAGCGTGATCCGGATTTTCACAATGGTAGCAGACCCAATGTTTTTATCTGGTATTTCCAGTTCATGAAGCGCTATTGGAACTGGAGTAGGACAGCAGTCTTAGTGCTCTCACTGGGTATCATCCATTATCTTTTGCATGTTTCTGAAGCAAATTTAGCGCTATTTTGGGTGATTCCTTCGATTTTAAGCTCAGTGCAGCTATTTTACTTTGGTACTTATTTACCTCATCGTGAACCAGATACTGGTTATAGCAATTGCCATCGTGCTCAGAGTACAACGTTTCCTCTCATTTGGTCGTTCTTGACTTGCTATCACTTTGGTTATCACGAAGAACACCATGAATATCCTCACGTTCCCTGGTGGCACCTCCCTAAAATTTACCAACTAAAGCAGACCAGACACTCACAGCGCTAAGCTCACTGAAGGAGAATCAGAAAGCATGGCTCGTAAAGCTTTCTGAAACATTGGCTTAGCTGACTCAGAGTTTCTAAGGTGTGCAGATTTTTACAGAGATAAAAAGTTTACCTGTTTTATTTGCTGGCAGTTTCACACAGATAGTCAATGAAATAGCCTTCATTTGTTGGTTGTTGAACTTCGCAACAGCTAATGTTATTGATAGCAAAAGTGGATAGGCAAACTCTGTTGCTGCCGATGATGCACAGAAGAATATAACTGGGATGTTCCCAACAGAATGTGCAGAAAATGGCACAGCAGTTGATCCACTGGTCTGGTCATTCAGCCATCTTTTTCTTTCGGAGTCGTTTACTGCTTTCTCACTGATCTCTCACCAGGATTGAAGGATATCTAAGATTGCGATCGTCCGTGCAGGCCTCGCCGGATGCTCAGCGGGTATCACCTGGCAAGCAGCGGACATGACCATGCGGTTACAGGTGTGGTGCCCTACAACGAAGTCCTGGCTTCGCTTAAGCAGTGATGGATTTAGCTTGAACCAATAACATAGGGGAGAAACGCACGCCGTATTTCTGATGCACCCCGCAGGCTAGGCTCGATCGTCGCTGTAAACCAGGATGGATCGCCCTTGAGAAAATGTGCGTGAAGATCAACACATTGCCCATAGCGATCTGCAGCGTCCTTAATCGCTGTATTAATGCGTTGGAGGTTTGTACGAGCGATCGTGGGATCAATCCCTGAAAAGTTGCGTCGATCGTCTCCCAGTGTAGGGTCATAGACTGTACCCAAGCAGACGGGACGAATGGGTAATTGCTGTACAAAGGCATCGAGGACACTGGCAAAGGTGGCGATTCCTGGGCCTGTATCCTGCATGAGTCCCCGCAGCAGATCATTACCGCCCACAGTGATCAGAGCGATCGCCTTCTCCTCAACCCTTAAACCCTGTACCTGAGCGGGCAAACCCGCAACCGTCGCCCCATCACGAGCACGATGTTCTAAGCGGGCCGATCCACGTGAAGTGAGGTCTTGACCCTTAAAGTCGGGAAACAGGCGATCGTCATTTTGCACAAGGAGCTGTCCTGGATGCACACCGAACTCGTTGTAGCGACCGCAATCGAGAATTGAATCACCAAATGTATAGAGAGTTACCATTAATTGTGCCCGTTGCTTACAGCCCAAAAGCGTTAGAGCCATTGCTCCTCCAACCGCTTGAATCCATCGTCGTCGTGTTAGGGCGCGTTATCAATTAAGCTCAAAAGCCTTGTGCCTCAGTCTTACCGCGCCCGTCCTCACAGATAGGCTAGGGGCTGGAACCCTTGCTGCCAGTTATGTGTACGAGTAATTGATGGCAGCCCCTAGTTGAAAGGTAGCCATCATACTAACCGTTTAAAGCAAAATTGAGTCAGGCGGTCTAATGATTTCAGCCATCTGCATCTCTTCTACGTTAGAAGAAGTGAATAAAGCAAATTAGATTTGCGGAATGAGCAACGAGTAGGCTGTAGTTCAAGGCTGCTCAAATTTTAGTGGCTTACAAGATGGTTATGAAGCGAGTATTGCGCTGGGTCATTGCGTGTTTAATGGTGTTGAGTTGCATCACGGCTGTTCGCTCTCAGGCGGTGCGATCGGGGTCGATAGCAAGCTCAGCACCTGAAGCTTCTCCCATTGCAGTGACTCAGACAACCAACTTGAGCCAGGAATTTCAAACCCTGGGAGTGAATGGCTCAATCCTCATTTATGATGCAACGAGCGATCGCACATATGAACATAATTCCAAGCGTAATACAACACCGTTCTTACCGGCATCAACGTTTAAGATTCTCAACTCCTTGATTTCGCTTGAAACAGGCGTGATTGCCGATGAAATCGCTGTTTTGACATGGGACGGCATTGCAAGACAGCTTCCTGAATGGAACCGTGACTTAAATATGAGAGAGGCAATCAAACTATCAGCCGTTTGGTTTTATCAGGTGCTTGCCCGTCGAGTGGGGCACGAGCGGATGCAGAAATGGGTGACGCAAGCGGGATACGGAAACCAGAAAATTGGCAATCCAGCCGAAATTGATCGCTTTTGGTTAGAAGGTGATCTTCGCATTACACCCCAACAGCAAGTTCAATTTCTTCAGCGCTTTTATAAGCATGATTTACCATTCTCTGAGCGATCGCTGGCGATCGTCAAAGATATTCTCGTCATCGAGAAAACGCCTGATTATACCATCAGGGCAAAAACAGGCTGGGCGGGGTTTGGTAGTCAAACAACCCCTCAAATCGGCTGGCTAGTTGGCTACTTAGAGCAAGGTAAAAACGTCTACTTTTTTGCCACTAATATTGACCTTCAGACCGAGGCTGACGCACCCAAACGGATGCAAGTTACACGCCGTTGCTTTAAAGCTTTGGGACTGCTGTAAGTGTTCGTTGTTTGCCTCCTGACCACCGCATTAGGATCTTCACGATCGCATCATTGCAGCGACCGCAACACAAGACAGCGCAAAACTCATCACCAGAGACGAAGTGCCTCGCGGTTCAGCCAGGATGGAAACAGTCTGGGGCTAAAAGCACAGCGATCACTCACAGCTATTGGCGACTGAGGCACGATCGCGGTTTGTTGTTGAGCTGAGTGATCGTATTTTGCCTCGTTTTCGTTAAAGGGGCGATCACTCTCAGCAAGTGCTTTATCCCAGTAGAGTTTATGGAAATTAACAGCGTTAACTGAGCGCTTTTCATAAAATTATGTAGCTGATCTTACTGAACAAATGCACATGGACGCTTCCGAGACGGATCGCGCTACGAATCGCGCGAGGGCGTTAACCGCTTTGGCTGCTACACGCTGGCGAGTGTCCCTTTGGCTGACCGTTGCCATGATGGTCATCTACTTTGGGTTCATTCTCCTGATCGCTTATAACAAACCGCTGCTGGGATCGTTGTTGGCACCCGGACTATCGCTGGGCATTTTGCTGGGAGCCTTGGTCATCGTTGCAGCGTGGGTATTGATTTATGTTTACATTCGCTGGGCAAACACCTATTACGATCGCCAACTTGCAAAGATTCAGGCAGGTGAACTGTGAATACAACGCTGGGACAGTTTAACTCACTGGCGATCGTCTTTTTCTTTCTGTTTATCGCCATTTCGCTGGGTGTCACTTATTGGGCCGCACAAAAAACCAAAAATACGGCACATTACTATGCCGCAGGTGGTAATGTGAGCGGCTGGCAAAATGGGCTGGCGCTTTCGGGCGACTTTATGAGTGCCGCGAGTTTCCTGGGCATTGCAGGTTTGGTGTCGCTGAATGGCTTTGATGGGCTGATCTATTCCATCGGCTTTTTGGTGGGTTGGCCGATCGTGATGTTTCTCATTGCCGAACCGCTCCGCAATCTAGGCAAGTACACCTTTACCGATGTGGTGGCCTATCGCTTGAAGCAAACGCCTGTGCGGGTAGCATCGGCGATCGGCACTTTAGCGGTTGTAAGCTTCTACCTCATCGCACAGATGGTGGGTGCAGGCAATTTGATCAAGCTGCTGTTTGGGCTTGAGTACGAACTGGCAGTGGTGATTGTGGGTTGTGTGATGCTGGCCTACGTTATTTTTGGCGGCATGATTGCTACCACCTGGGTGCAGATTATCAAAGCCGTGTTGTTGATGGCGGGTACGTTGCTGCTGGCAATCATTGTGCTGTCAAAGTTTGGCTTTAACCCGATCGCCCTTTTCGATGCCGCCTCTGTCAAATATGGCGCGACTGTTTTAGCTCCTGGCAAACTGGTGTCCAATCCGCTGGATGCCATTTCGCTGGGAATGTCGCTGATGCTGGGAACAGCAGGATTGCCACACATTCTTATGCGCTTCTACACGGTGCCCAATGCTAAGGAAGCGCGGGTTTCGGTGATGTATGCAACGGTGATTATTGGCATTTTCTACCTGCTCACCTTTATTCTCGGCTTTGGGGCAATGGTGCTGGTGGGGCAAGATCCCATCAAGGCGATCGACAAAGGGGGCAATATGGCAGCCCCGATGCTGGCAGAAGTGTTAGGTGGTGATGCGTTTTTAGGCTTCATTGCCGCCGTTTCTTTTGCAACGATTCTGGCAGTCGTCGCGGGACTGACGCTCTCTGGTGCTGCGGCACTCTCCCATGACCTGTGGGTCAATGTGGTGCGCGGGAGCCGTGCGGATGAAACGGAACAGTTGAAAGTGGCGCGTGCGGCGACGCTATTGTTAGGGGTGCTGGCGATCGTTCTGGGCATTGTTTTCAAAGGACAGAACGTGGCATACATGGTGGGCTTGGCGTTTGCGATCGCCGCGAGTGCGAATTTTCCTGCACTCCTGTTGTCGATGCTCTGGCGACGGTTCACGACCAATGGTGCAGTTGCCAGTATTCTGGTTGGCACGATCGTCTCTTTGGTGCTGATTTACCTATCGCCCACCATCCAGGTAGATATTCTGAAGCACTCAACAGCGATTTTTCCCTTAAAGAATCCCGGCCTGGTGACGATTCCACTTTCGTTTGCGGTGGGCATTATCGTATCGCTTCTCACCACTGAACGCGCTGCTGTAGAAGGGTTTGATGAAGTGGAACACCGGATTCATACGGGTGAGGTGGTGTAGGGAAAGGCTAAAGGATGAGGGATAAAGGCTAAAGAGTTGGTGCGATCGCACTTCCCATCGATCGCATTTTCAACGAAGTCCAACACCACTATCGATGTTGGGTTTTTGATTGTTGCAGTTATGAGTGGGTACGTATCTGCAATCCTGAGTACGGCTGCGACTAGCGAACGGATTGAGTACCATCAATGTAGTGCGATCATGATGGCTTGCAGGTATTTAGAGTCATTCTTCAACATCCAAAAGAGGAGAGAGTTCGTTGCTTTACAAAGTTCCCTTAATGCTCTCACCCCAGCCTGAAGGTGGTTTCACGGTGACATCCCCCCTGCTGCCTGAACTTGTTACAGAAGGCGAGACTGTCGAGGAAGCGTTAGAAAATGTCCGTGATGCATTAGCGGCTGTCGTGGAAGCGTATGAAGATATGGGGCGACACTTGCCGCTGAATATGCAGGTTGTGGATGCTGAACATTCGCTCTGGCTCGAAACCCTCGTGACGGCTCCATGAAGTACCGCGATGTTACACGTAAGCTAAAAGCACTTGGCTGTCAGGAGTTGCCTCGACGTGGTGGCGGTTCTCATCGTAAATGGTTCAATCCAGAGACACAGCAGGTTACCGTACTGCCAGATTGGGGCAGCCGTGATCTCAAACTTGGCACTGTGCGGGCTGCGATTCGACAATTAGGCATCGATTGGAATGCGTTTGATGATGCGTAGCGCCACTGATTATAAAACTGCTCTTCTCTAAATAAAGCGATCGCAGTCCTTTATGTTAGAAAGATGCCCTAGGCTGTGTTTTAAAACTCCTAATCGCTTCGTTGCTGAAGCTTCTGCCCCCTTTTCTTGTATGCCCAAAGGGCTTTAAGCCCCCAAGATTGGGGGACTTTGAAGCCTGTTTGGAAGCCCCCAGAATTGGGGGTGGGGGGCTTTCGAGGGTTTTAAAACACGCCCTAGTTTAAGATCTCTAAGAAAGTGTTCCTTCGTGGCTAGCTAGAAGCCAGCCACGAGAAGGCTATCACGATCACCCCTGGAGCTAGAACGGAAAGTCTCCAAGCGGTGGTCGATCGCGCCCTAACTCTCGCAGGGATGACCCCATTTTCGCCTCAATAATGCGCTGGATGCCCTGCTCTACGTTGAGCCACGCCCTATCTTTATTGGACCAGTCGGTAATCGGGTTGAGATCAAGGGGGAGTGCCTGAATGCTGATGCCGAGTTTTGAGTGGAACAAGTCCCAGTTGACCGGACGGATCAGGATGGGCACCACCGTTGCCCCGCCTGCCTTGTGTCGTTCCAGGGCGCGAGTCATTTCGCGGTTGAAGCAGTAGTCAGAGTTGATGAAGTCGGGGCTGATGAGCAGCAGAATGATGTCGGCTTGCTCCAGGTTAGTGTCGAGTTCTTGCTGCCAATCTGCACCTGGCATAATGCGCCGATCGTGCCAATTTTGGATCAAACCATAGCGCTGGAGCAGCTTGAGATGCACTTCGAGTTCGTCGCGCAACAGTTCGTCCTGGTGAGAGTAGCTGTAGAACAGCCGCAGGGCAAGCTTTTCTTTGTCGGCTAGGCGGGTAGGCTTGCGGATGCCATCCAGATCCACGCCATTGAGCAACTCACGGACGTTGACCGTGAGCAAGCGTTTGCCTGTGAAAATATCGAAGGTGGTTTGTCCATGCTCCTCGCGCATCAGCAACTCGTTGTAATCAACGGAAACGTCTGGATGTTCAGGTACGGGCACCTTTTCTAGTGGTTTGAACTTGAAGCTGCTGTGGATGCGATCGAAGTCGTAGCGAATCACAGCCAGGAGGCGACGGCGGCTGTTGAGCGTCCCGTTGATGCTGATGGTGACGCAGCGGTCGACGCGATCGGCTTTGACCAGTGCCCGATTGCCCTCCAGGGTGAGCATGACACCCGTGCGCCAACGGTCTTGGGGCGTACTCAACACGTGGGTACGGACGATAAAGCGGGGCAGCAGTCCTTCGGGCAGGATGGGATACTCGTAGCGAAAGTTAAGGCATTCGGCAACATCGAAGTCTTCGGCGATCGGGGGCTGCTGTTTGTCGAGCAGGTCGGGGATGAGGTAGCGCCCTTCCTCTTCGGGGAAGCGAACGCATAGCTCAAATTTCCGCATCAGTTCCAGCAAAAAGCCGTGACGTTCGGGAGGGTACGCCGTTTGGTCGAGGATCTGCGTTAGACAGGCGATCGCCAAGTCGCCCTTTGTATCAGCAAGGGTGTGGGCGTTGAGCAGTTGGTAAATGCCGCGCGTGACCCAGTGGGGATTGAGCACATGGGTATCGCGCAGGCGGGGGTCGTCTTTATAGTTGAGGGCGATGCCGAGGCTGTGGAGGTGGATTGCCAGCGAGTCTTGAGCGCTGCGATTGGTTTCACCGTCCTGCTGGCAGACGTGGCGGAACTGCTCAAAGGAGATGTAGTTCTCTCGCATGTCGGTCAGGCGCTGTTTGATGGCAACCCAACTGGCGGGAAAGGGGGCACGCAGATGCTCCAGTTGGTCGGTTTCGCGCTCAATGGCAGCCTGGAGTTGATCCAGTCCCTGCTGGGTATGGCAATCGGTGGCAATGAACTCACGAATGTTGGGAAACTTTTGCCGGAGAGCGCTGCGGTTCACGTCAAAGGGGTGTTCCTGCACTTTGTTGAGCACTACCAAAACGGGGGAGTTGCCGCCAAAGCTCTGGATTAACTCTAGCCAGTATTCGGCATCGGTGTCTTCGTGCCCTTGCCGACCGTTGAGCACCAGCAGATAGAGGCTGCGTTCGGTGAGGAAAAACTGATGGGTGGAGTGCATAATTTCCTGCCCACCAAAGTCCCACACGTGGAGGGTAATGTCTTCGGTGTCGTGCAGCCGCAATTGCCAGGGGGTAATTTGGATGCCTTCGGTCTTTTTGGAGTCGGGGTCGAAGGTTTGGTGAAGCAGGCGGTTGACGAGGGAGGTTTTGCCCACGTTGCCGTACCCCACCAGAATGAGCTTGGCTTCGTTGAGGGGTTGGCGCTCTGCCTGGATGCGGAAGTAATAGTCCAGAATGGCTTGAGGACTGGCTGGTGTAGCGCCTTCACTGATCTCTCGATCTGTGGGTCCAAGAATCTCGTCAGAAAGACCGAGTGGCTCATTGCCGTGCAGCAAGAGTGCCTGCAAGTGGGGCAGTTCCGTTAAAAACGCTGGCAGATCTGTGAGCGCGTTATCGTTTAAATCAAGCCGTTCTAGCCGGACGAGCTGAGCAATCCAACCCGGCACACTCGTCAGTTGATTTTGGAAGAGGTAAAGCTGCGTTAGCTTAGACAAGCTGCCCAACGACTCGGGCACACGCGTTAATTGATTTCGATCAAGGGTAAGCCACATCAGCTTGGATAGATTGCCTAGCGATTCGGGCACACGCGTCAGTTGATTTTGGTTAAGGGAAAGCCCCGTCAGGTTGGACAGATTGCCTAGCGTCTCAGGCACACGCGTCAGTTGATTTCGGGAGAGGTAAAGCTCCGTCAAACTGGACAGGTTGCCCAACGTCTCAGGCACGCTCGTCAGTTGATTTTGGGCAAGGGAAAGCGCCGTCAAATGGGACAGGTTGCCTAACGTCTCGGGCACGCTCGTCAGTTGATTTCGGGAGAGGGAAAGCACCGTCAAATGGGACAGGTTGCCTAACGTCTCGGGCACGCTCGTCAGTTGATTTTGGTAGAGGTCAAGCGTCGTCAACTGGGACAGGTTGCCCAGCGACTCGGGCACGCTCGTCAGTTGATTTTGGTAGAGGTCAAGCCGCGTTAACTGGGTGAGTTGGTCGATCGCCTCTGGAATACGAGACAAGCCCAACCGTGATAAATCTAAAAAAGTGGCATTGCTTCGTCGTGCCTCTTGTATCCGTCGCTCTGCTTCTGCCAGCGGATCGTCATACTGCCACTCTCCTTCAGGCACAATGTCTTCTGGCAGCAGGGTTAGCGCGTGAGCAATGGCAACCACATTCGCTCTACTCACCCGCTTGCCCCGCTCCGGTTGCCACAAGCGCCTCGCAGTATCGGTACTTACCCCTGCCCGTTCGGCAATGGCAGCGGTTGTCAGATTCAACCGTTCCTTGGCATCGTTTAAGCGCTCTACACCTTCCGGGCTGGCGAGAAAATTGCGTGGGTTGTCGGGCATGACGTGAAGGAAGGGATAAGGGATGAAGGATGAGGATAAAAAAGTAGACTCTTTACTAGCAGCAGGGCTGAGGCACGATAGCTGTCCCAACGGTCTCTTCGGTTGCTATCGATCTGGCGCAAACTATAGCCGTTCCTCAAACCTCGGAGGTTTACCGTCAATGGATTGTGAGGTTCAAGGTCTGACACAAACCTCCGAGGTTTCGTTCAAAGGGTTTGTTCACGCCTGTTATAGCCTTATTTTTTCTCTTGTAGGCAACGGTTCGCATGGCGATCGCCGTTTAATTTGGTATCAAACTCGATGCGATCGTTGTGTTACTCAATTCGATCGTCGTCAAACTCGATGCGATCGTCGCGTTACTCAGTTCGACCATCGTCATACTGGATTCGATCGTCATCTTACTAAGTACGAGCGTGATGTTAGTCGATGCGATCAGCGTGTAACTCGATTTGATCATTACCTAACTGAGTGCGATCGACGTGTGACTCGATGCGATCGTGATCATCCAAACGAAGTGCCGCCCATTTCTAAACTGGTTTGGACTTTGCACCTACGTTTGCAGCCAAACCACCGACAACGCGAGATTGAATTGAAATCATGAATTCAATTACATCAGCAACTCCAATTGTGAGGGCTTAGCATTTGGCAGGTATGCTTTCAGTGGTGGCAGAGTTTTTTGCCCAAATGCCAAGCCCCTACAAGAATAGAATTGTAACTTTGTAGGACTTAGCTTAAACGGAGAGCGATCGCCTAGAGAAAAACAACGAAAAAGTTTTTATCTTTTCTTTAGATTTTACTCAATTTCACTCAGGTTAGGCGATTGGCACGATCGATAGAGTGTAAAGGTACGTTGATTTCTACCAGAGGACTTTACGATGGCGCGACCCAAACGATCATCAGCCGTGCTGCAAAAAGCAGAAAAACGCGAGGCTGGTTTGCAATCCATCAGTGACAGTCTTGATCTGGGGAATGAGTTGACTCTACAGACATACACTCAACGCATTCAAGCGCTGCGATCGCAAATTTTTACCTACAACAGCACCCTATCAACGCTGGACAATCTCTCCCGCGACATCAAAAGCGCAGAGCAGTCATTGCGTGACCTGTCAGAGCAGATGTTGCTAGGTGTTGCCGCTAAGTACGGCAAAAATAGCGGTGAGTACGGCAAAGCGGGTGGTGTCCTCAAACGTGAGCGTCGTCGTCCAATGCGGAAAAAGACAGAGCTTGCAACTGAACCATCGCAGGCTACAACAGCAAAACCAATCACTACAGTTCCTTTCAAAGCAACAAGCGAACCTCAACCAAGAAACGGAAACGGAAACGTGCTTGTTTCCTAATATTCAAGACGTTCGTCAGGACGTTGCAAACGGCAGTATTAAATATGGCTCCGTGAAGGACTTTCTAGCGGAGTTGGATGCTTGAGACAAATTGCCTGGTTCCCTTGATCGAGCAATCGTCGATTACTCACTTGCGCCTGCTTGGAGCACTTGTGCTGGAGTCAGATTTAAGTTTGGCAGTGTGGTAGAAAGGAGGCGATCGTTCCCTTTGAAAACAGCTTCCTCATACAATCCATCAACTAGCGTCAAAATCGTCATCTGTGACTGCTGCGGATCGACAATCCAATATTCGGCAATGCCGCGTGCGGCATATTCAGAACGCTTGTAACGGTAGTCTCGCGCTTCGTTAGCCGTGCCAGGAGAAACGATCTCGACTACGAGGGCAGGTGGTGGCATATCGGGCATGACAACGCTCCGCTTTGAGCCAGATAGGGCAGCCGCCAGATCTTCGGTTAGCACCATCAGGTCAGGAATCCGCGTCGTGGTGCGATAGCCATTGACCACAATTTCAGTACCACGTCGCAAGAGTTTGGGATTGATAAATTGACCGATCGCAAAGAGCAGGATCATCGCAATCTCATTGTTCAGGTCACTTTCAGAAGGCACTTCAGCCAACTCCCCGTTCACTAATTCATAGCGAGTATCAGTCCCATCGTCATAGTCCAGATATTCTTCCAAGGTCATGCGGCGCGTGGTGGTCGTCATGGCGATTCTTCCTGTACGGATGCAGCATATCCATTAATCTACCGTATCGTTCTGATAGCTCATTACCCTGAAGCGTGGCGTGTTTTCGCAACCTGGCGAAGTACTGAGAGAGACACAAACCCGGTGATGAACGTCTTGCTTCAGCCCAGTCGATAAGATCTCGCTTTCTTCCTGTTAAGTGCAACCTTTGCAGGTCTTTCCGACTTTAGGCAAAGGGTGATTGTCGCTTTTGGCTTTCGTTGGGGCACTTTAGGGCAGGTCGATCCGGATGCATCAAATGTCCTGGGAACAAAGTCATAGTATTGCGGTCAGGGATTAATAAGTGATCAATGGCTTTGCTATCCAAACCAAGTTATCAACTTGCACGCACAGGCCACAGTTGCATCATCCATTCTTGTTGACCGTATAGATAAACGCTCACAAGGAAACTGCTTTTTACCATCGCTCATACGTCTTGTTCATCAGTATCGCTTCAGCGTTTACGGAGTTTTTTTATGTCTCATGTTCGTCATTGGTCTTCAGCAAGTGCAGTACTGCTGGCAGTGGGTCTGACCTCCAGCGCCATTGCACCGTTTGTCGTTTCGGCTCCTGCCAGTGCCGCCAACTTTTCCGATACTCGATCGCACTGGGCGCGCCCCTTCATCGACACGCTGGCTGACAGGCAGATTATTGCAGGCTTCCCCGATGGCACATTCAAACCCGATGCGCCCGTGACTCGTGCTCAGTTTGCCGCGATCGTCAAAAACGCGTTTAGTAACGGTGCGGTGCGGGGCTCGCGTGGGTTTGGTGATGTTCCCAACACCTATTGGGGTGCAGCGGCGATCGGCAAAGCGTATGAAACGGGCTTTATGAGTGGCTATCCGGATGGAGCCTTTAAACCAGAACAGCAAATTCCGAAAGTACAGGTATTGGTTGCCCTGTCCAGCGGTTTGAACTTCACGCCTGCACGCGCTGCCGATACAACTCTGGCAACGTTTAGAGATGGCGGCGAAATTCCTGCTTATGCAAGAACTGGCGTGGCAGCAGCGGCAGAGCGGGATGTGGTGGTCAATTACCCCAACGTCAGCTTCCTCAACCCGAATGAAACCGCGACCCGCGCCGATGTTGCGGCCTACATCTATCAGACGTTGGTGAATCAGGGCAAACTTCCCCCGATCGCCACCAGCGAAGGTGCAAACAACTACATTGCTCGACTCAACGGCAGCACGCCAACCACAGGCGGTAATAATCCCACACCAACCACTCCTCAAACGGCGCTGAATCCTCGTTATTTGGTGCCACAAGGAACATCGTTTGGCATTCGCTACCTCGGTTCGCAAAAAATTGTGGTAGCTCCTGGCGAAACCATCAATAATCTGACGCTACGAGTCGTGGATGATCTCAAGAATCCGCAAGGGCAAATTGTGGTGCCGAGAGATAGCGATATTGTCGGTCAACTGATTCCAGTGACCAGTAATGGACAAGTCTTGGGCACTCAGTTTATTGCTCAACGGGTGACGATCGGCAACCAATCCTATCCTTTCAGTGCGCGATCACAGGTGGTGAACGGACAACCCGTAACCCAAAACACTAGCCCTGGCACGCTCAAAGATGCAGCAACCTCTGCGGCAACAAGCGCGGTACTGGCAACCATTTTGGGACAAAAGATTGATCTGGGTAACATTCTGGCGGGTGCCACGGGTGGACAACCTGCTAGCCAATCGCAAACTCCTCAAAACGTAATCTTGATTGACCCCTCTGCTGATCTGCGCTTGACAGTGAGCAACGATTTCTACGCCAATCCATAGTTGGCTGTTGGGCGATCGCCGCTCTAGTTGATCGCGTTGGAACACAAACCCCGACATGCATTCGTGCAGTTGGGGTTTTTAGCATTTATTCCACTACAAAGGTACGTGGGCACCCAACAATTGCTATGTATCTTAGATTGCAAAACGCAACAGCTAGATTTGTTTGCATACAGTATATTGATTCATCGTTCTTCACCTATAGCTGTATGACACAAACAAATACCGATCTTGCCTTAGAAGATGCTCAAAGGGACGATCGCCCCCTCAGACGCTCAGAACTCATTTACGGTTTGACAGACAAACCTCCGATTGGAGAAGCTATTTTTGTCGCTTTTCAGCATGTGCTGGCGGCCTTTGTCGGTATTATTACGCCTCCCATCATTATTTGCAGCAGCCTGGGCTTGGATGCTGCAAATACGAGCTATTTGATTAGCATGTCGCTGTTTGCCTCTGGGATTTGCACCTTTATTCAATGTAAAAAAATTGGTCCTGTTGGGTCAGGTTTGCTCAGTCTTCAGGGCACAAGCTTTGCGTTTCTTGGGCCCATTTTAGGCGTTGGTACTGTTGCCTTGCAGGGCGGCAAAACACCCGAACAGGCGCTAGCGCTCATTTTTGGCGTTTGCTTCTTTGGCTCGTTTGTGGAAATCATTCTGAGCCGCTTTCTGCATTTGATGAATAAAATCATCACGCCCGTCGTGTCTGGAACGGTTGTAATGATTATTGGTCTAGGTTTGATCAAGACTGGCATCATCAGTCTGGCGGGCGGGGCGGGTGCTTTGGCTAAAAATGATGGTTCCTTTGGCAGTTGGCAAAATTTGGCGCTTGGCAGCACTGTGCTACTGATTGTTGTCGTCCTCACCCTGGCAAAGAATCGGTTTTTGCGGATGGGCGCGATCGCGATCGGGCTGGCAGTGGGTTATGTCATCTCGCTCTTTTTGGGCATTGTCAATTTCAGCGCGTTGAGCACACTGCCTGTCTTCAGCTTGCCCATTCCATTCCGCTATGGCATGAGCTTTGATTGGGCGGCATTTGCTCCGTTTATCCTCCTGTATGTGCTAACTGCAATTGAAACAGTTGGCGACTTGACTGCAACCTCTGCTGTTTCAGGTGAACCTGTGAAGGGGGCGCTTTACGTCCGACGTATTAAAGGTGGAGTACTGGGCGATGGTGTTAACTCGCTCATTGCCGCTGTGTTAAACACCTTCCCAAATACCACTTTTAGCCAAAATAACGGTGTGATCCAAATGACAGGGGTTGGTAGCCGTTATGTAGGCTTCTTTGTGGCAGGGATTTTTGCCATTTTGGGCTTGCTTCCTATTGTGGGCGGTGTGTTTCAAGCCATTCCTCAGCCTGTGTTGGGCGGTGCCACGCTGGTGATGTTTGGCTCCATTGCAGTTGCCGGATTGGGCATTGTTGCCTCAGCAGGGTTAGATCGCCGATCGATGATTATTGTGGCGGTTTCGCTTGGCTTAGGGTTGGGGGTTGTTTATGCACCCCAGATCTTTGCGAATAAGCCACCCCTGTTTAGCAACTTATTTGGCTCAGCTATTTCCACAGGCGGACTAACAGCAATCCTCCTGAGTTGGCTGTTACCGCAGAGTGAAAGTGCTGAGAATGCTGAAACAGAAGCCGTCACGTCAGAAGTAGAGACTTAAAACTGCTTTGATGTAGGTTCAGAGCCAAGCTGATCGCGACTTCTAGATGCAAAACCCAGGATCGATCGTGGTGTTGGGTTTTACCAGAGTTCAAATGTGACGGCTCGGTGCGAGAGGTTGGGGTTGTAGTACGGGTCGCCGTTAAGCTGCTTGAAATAGTCCTGCCATTTTTGGTTCAGGGTTTCCCATTCTTTAGGTTGTAGCCCTGGCTGTCGGCTCAGCGACTCGTAGTGAATCAACTGAGCGTAGGGCACTACCACATTGCGGTAGCCAGCTTGATGTACCTTTAAGCACAGGTCTACATCGTTGTAGTTCAGCGGAAAGATTTCGTCCATGCCGCCAACCTGCTGAAACACCGATCGACGCAGCATCAGGCAAGCCGCCGTCACTGCTAAATAATTGCGATTGACCAGATTCGAGCAGTAGTAGCCAGGATGGTCACGATCGAAACCGTGATAGGCATGACCTGGGTTGCCATCCAGCACCATCACTCCGCCATGCTGAATTTTGCCATCGGGATAGAGTAGTTTTGCGCCGACAGCACCAACGTCTTCCTGCTGGGCAAACTCAAGCATCGATTCCAGCCAATCGGGTGTGATGACTTCGGTATCATCGTTCAGCAGCAGCAGAAATTCTCCCTTGGCATGAGCGGCACCCTGATTAATGCGATGAGCAAAGTTAAAGGGTTCTCGGCAGCGAACCAGGCGAATCGCTCGATCAGCAGCATCCTCAGACGGTGGCATCACCCTGGCGATCGTGTCATCGGGAATATCGTAACCATCGACTAACACCACCTCAAACTTGCGGTACGTGCTGCGCTCTTGAAGGCTGCGGAGACAATTTTCCACGGCAATGAAGGAACCTTCTGATGTCGTTGTGCCTTTGCCTGCACTGGGGATGATGATGCTGATCAATGGTTCGCCAATAATATGACGACGCACACGCCAAAACCCCGGTCGATCGGGGACGGTTTCGACCACACCAGGATAAGCGCTTCGTGTCAGCATTTCCTCCAGTGACTTACGCGCCGCATCGTAGGCCCAAGGCTTTGCTTGCTCTCCACCAGCGGTGACCGATGCTGAAATCACTCGCCAGTGATACAGGATCTTGGGAATGTGATAGATATGTTTGGTTTTTTCGGCTACTCGCAGCACCAGGTCGTAATCCTGAGCACCATCGAAACCCGCACGAAACCCCCTGATCGCGCGCACCAGGCTCGTCCGATACACCCCTAGATGGCAGGTGTACATGCACGCATGAAAGTAGTCGGGCGACCAATCGGGCTTGAAAAATGGATCAATCCGCCTTCCCCTTGTATCCATTTTGTCTTCATCGCTGTAGATGAAGTCGGCATCAGGATGCTCATTGATGAGCTTGGCGTTCTCAAAGAGAGCGTTGATCGCCAGTTCATCGTCGTGATCCAGTAGCGCAATATAATCGCCTGTCGCCAGCTCAAGCGCGGTATTGCTGGCAGCGGCAATCTGCCCATTTTCGGGCCGAAAGGCCACTTTAATGCGGGCATCCGATTTGCTGTAGTGGGTCAGAATCCGTTTAATGTGCGGTTTGGGTGACGCATCATCAGCAATACACAGCTCCCAATCGGGGTAAAGCTGGTTCTGTACCGACTGGATAGCTTTTTCGAGCCACCGTGCCTCGACGTTGTACACGGGCATGATGATTGAAAACGTGGGGCGTAATGACCATTGCTCGATCGCCCGTTGAGCGGCAACGATATCTTGCTTGGTCAGGCGATCGCGGGCTATCCACTTTTGGTACGAGACCCGGCCTCGAACCTTCTCTAAACTCCGTCGATACAGAAATTTCAGCAGCCCCAGCGTATTGCGCTCTTGCCAGACCTTGACCAACTTGCCGAGTTTTTTGCTCACAAAAAGAATGGGATTTGAATCACTCATAGATTCGGTCAGATCTAGGGCACATCAACAGTCACTCTACTTGCATAGCAATCCTAAACTATTCCTGAATGCAATTCGCTAGATTTAACGATTAACAAATAGCTACGAGCTTGCGAGGTCTATCTACGCGAGACGATCGCAACATCTCAGACATTCTCTTGGTACGATTGGGTCAATCAACCCAAGGGCACGCGTTAACTCAGCGGCTCCAACCACCTGTTGCTAAAGTTTCTTGAGTTAACTGAACCTTTGTATTGATTGGTTTACAACAGAATTATTAGGCAGCGCTTCTAATCATACTCAAACATCACAATGTCATCAGGACTCGACCTTTTGCCACCTGTAGATTGATACAGTTGCTTAGCGGCAAGATTGCTTTCATTGGTGAAAACAAACGCCTCAGAGCAACTCTCTGCTTGCCCAAGTGATCTGGCTGCCTTGATTAAAGCTGTTCCAATTCCTTGATGTCGGTAGGCTTCTTCTACATCAATGGAATACAAGAACAGCATTGGTTCATCTCTGTCCCAACGCTCAAGCATATAGGCAATGGCTTGACCAGCCAGCACCTCACCGACTTCTGCTGAAAGCAGAATGTTTTGAGGATTACTTAGAAATTTGGCAATTGTTTCGTGACTAGGCGTTGTATCCCAAAACAGCATGATACTTGCCCGTGCTTTCTCCCACTGATCAATTGTCAGACGCGTGATGGAGAATTGTGCCGTATCCATTTTTAGGCTATACCCCTGCGCCCTGCACGTTGCAGTTTCACTTGCTGTATAACACTAACCAATAATTTCACAAGACTCTGCAATTTCACAAGACTCTGCATCGAGAACTTTGTGATCGGCCACGAAGCCAGAATATTGGACGACAATGTGGGCGTTGACCTAGGTAGAGATTTTACCCTGCGCTAGTGATCTGACAGCTTGCTAAAACGCTGACCATCAAAGTTCTGAGGGCGAATCGGGTGCAACAACCTCTCCTTCTCCCAGCGTCAGAATTCTTTGCTGATCCGTAATCAAATCACTGAGTTCGTGGAATTCGACTCCCATTGCATCACAGGCTTGTTGTAGCTCCTGCTTAAACGTGTTGAGATCAGCACCATAGCCGCATAGGTTAGCAGCCGTTTCGGCTCCCTGCTTTGCGTTTGCTCGCGCGCAATCGACTAGCTCTAGCCCTTTAAGCGGTGTGCTTGCTGCCATAAAATCCTCTGGAATAACGGACATCTCCTTATCTTTAGCAAAGGGCGGTCGGCAGGTACTCCATCAATGGGCAGATTCGTGTGGGAGAGGGTGCAGGGGGTTGGGGCGTGGGGTATAGGGTGTGGGGAAGCGGAGGAGGCAGGGGAAGCAGAGGAGGCAGGGGAAGTAGAGGAGGCATGAGGCAGAAGCTAAACTCAAAACTTCCTACGCCCTACGCCCCTTCTACAACTCAAAACTTTCCCCGCTCCCCTGCTTCTTCTGCCCTCTGCCTCCCTACGCCTGCTGCCAATACTGACAGGCTGCATAAGCAAGGGTTACAACCCCTGTTGTAATGGCAGCCTCATCTACTTCAAATTGAGGATGGTGGAGGGGGTAGTTGTGCTGGTCTTTAAACCCAACTCCTAGCCGAAACATGCTTCCTGGAGCGTGTTGTAAATAGACTGAGAAATCTTCTGCCCCAAGGGATGGTTCGTGAATGAGCTGCACGCCTTGGGCACCCCACGCCGCTCTGGCAGACGACTCTAGAAGTTGGGTCATGCTTTTGTCGTTCTGCACAGACGGTGTACCGCGTCGGTAGTGGAGTTCATAGCGAGCGCCATAGGTCTGGCAGGTATTTGCCACGATTTGTTCAATCCAGGCGGGCAAGGCGGCGCTTGTTTCAGGGTGGAGCGATCGCACCGTCCCTAGCAGATGCACCTGATCAGCAATGACGTTGGGCGCACGTCCCCCATTGATTTGGCCGATCGTCAGCACGACGGGGCGCAAGGGATTTTGGGTTCGGCTGATAGCCTGTTGCAGTGCCGTAATGATTTGAGAGGCAATCCAGATAGCGTCGATCGCCTCATGCGGGCGTGCTCCATGCCCCGACTCACCCAAAATCGTGACTTCAAGATCATCTGCTGCCGCTGTGAGTGCTCCATAGCGAATGCCTACAACTCCAGCGGGAATAGATGGAAACACATGCACCGATAAGATATTTGTTACGGTTGCCATTGCGCCATCATCTACCATCCATCTGGCACCCTGAGCAATCTCTTCTGCTGACTGAAACAGAAACCGCACGTTGCCCGGTAAAACGTGCCCCAGTTGGGAAAGCACCATCGCAGTTCCCAGCCCCACTGTTGTATGTACATCGTGACCACAGGCGTGCATGGCTCCGGGGTGCTGTGACGCAAAAGCCAGACCAGTGCGCTCACGAATCGGCAAGGCATCCATATCAGTGCGGATTGCCAGCAAGCGAGGATCTGCCCCTTGACCGGGTAATTCTCCAACAACGCCAACTTTGCCAACCCCTTCTTTGACCTGAAGCCCGCAGGATGAAAGCACCCCTGCAACATAGGCGGCTGTCTGATGCTCTTGCCCGCTAAGTTCGGGGTGGCTATGCAAATGACGACGAATTTTGACTAACCGTGGAGCGAGGCTGTCAGCAAGCGCTTTGATTTGGGCGAGCATGAATCAAATGTATGGTGCTTTACCTACATGATACGGATTGTTACAAGGTTCTGAACGTGGACGATGTGCAGCGCTTTTGGGTGGTAAGAGCGGACAATCGCCGTCTAAACCAGGTGGAGTAGGACTGGTGGCCGCAAGGCGTGGAGGCTGTGGCTTAGAACACAACCAACACGATCGCGATCGATTCTTGTCGCCTTTCTTGCTCCTAATAAATGGTCAGGATGAAAGGCTGTGTGCCGTTGCATCATCTGGATCATCAGGCAGTAACATCTGCACGCAGAGATGTTAATCTATCACTGCTTGTTGCCAGATCTGCTAATGCGGTTGTCTTCAGAAATGCTGCCTAGGTCTTAGGAAACGTTTTGCTCTTAAGTGTGGTTTGCCTTGCACAAAACTGCCGTTTTTCGTTCAAAGTTTGCCAGGTGTGCGCTTAGCCAATACACTAGTATCTCGATCGGGTGCCGCCTTCTAGAAGTCGCGCAGTCGTTGCAGTTGTACAGTGATCGTTGGATGCAGCGATTCGAGTACGCAAAGGTGAGGAGTGGAGAGAATGTCGTTAGCTAATGCCTTGGCGAGGCGCTGTATTGTGTTACTTCAGGGGATGCATGCTGCTTATTTGCCGTCTGCCAATTGCTTTCTATATCGGTACTTGAGCGATCGTTGGCACGTTTGTAGCACCCGATCGTGGCACCTATCTAGTCACAGGTTTAGCATCGAGTCTCAATGATTGAAATCGATCGGAATTGAAATCGATAGGAACCTCTTCAGGGCATCCTGATATTGCAGTTGCAGGCGGAAAAATGAGAATGTTCGGCTGCCTCAATGTTTGATGAACCTGGAGTCGCTTAACTAAACATGACTCACCAACTTCAACAGGACAGCCCCACCGCAGTGGTGGGCAAGCGCTACAAGCTCATCAGTCAATTAGGCATTGGCGGGTTTGGTCAGACGTTTCTGGCGCAAGATCTCCATTTGCCAGATTGCCCTCGCTGCGTCGTTAAGCGGCTGTTAGTGAAGACAAACGAGCCTAAAAATCTTCATACCGCGAGGCGATTGTTCAACACTGAAGCTAGAGTGCTCTATCAACTGGGCAATCACGACCAGATTCCCTCATTGTTCGCCCACTTTGAGGAGAATCAGGAATTTTACCTGGTTCAGGAGTTTGTCGAAGGCGAACCTATGACGCGGCAGATTGTCAAAGGCGAGCCGTGGGAAGAAACGCGGGTGATTACACTCTTGAAAGACATTCTGGAAGTGCTGGTCTTTGTCCATCAGCAGAACGTCATTCACCGAGATGTGAAGCCGTCTAACCTGATGCGTCGCCGACGGGATGGCAGGTTGGTGCTGATCGATTTTGGCGCGGTGAAGCGCGTTAGCGTTCAGGCGGCTGACCCCAATACGGATATAGCTGACTCTACGGTGTCGATCGGCACTCATGGCTACATTCCCAATGAGCAGCTTGCTGGAAAGCCCCGCTTTAGCAGTGACATCTATGCGGTGGGGCTGGCGGGCATTCAGGCTTTGACGGGCGTGCTGCCACGCGACTTGGGCGAAGATGCTCAAACCAGCGAGCTAGACTGGCGCGTGCATGCCCCGCAGGTTAGCCCTGAACTGGCTGTGATACTTGATCGCATGGTCTGCTACGATTTCCGCGATCGCTATCCCACGGCAGTAGAAGCCCTGGAAGCACTCCGGAGCATCGCTCCAGATGCCGCCGAGCAAGGGCAATCGACGGAGCTTGGGGCCGATTTGGCCTCGACCGTCCTGCTTGATCCGTCTCAATCGCCGCTCATGACGTTAAAGCAGCCCAGTGCGACCTATGACTTTGTGCCGACAGACCCGAAAGATGAAACGCTAACCTTATCTGGTCGCACAGCTTCTGAATCGTTCTTGAGAGCATCGGCACTGGCAGCAGCACCAGCACAGCCATCCTTCAGCGATCGACTACCTGCTTTTTTCCAGAAAGCCTCTCTTAAGCAATGGATGCTGCTATCTACCGCTGCGGTGGGACTGGTGTTTTTGGGCTTCAAAGTAAGCCCCATGTTGCGCATTCGCCAACCAGCGACACCCCTGAGCGCGATTACCTACCCTACTCCCAAGCGATCGCCCCTTACCAGTCCCACACCGCTGACACCTGAGCAACAAGCGGCAACACTTTTAGAGCAGGCAAATCGTCAGCGCCAGCAGCGGCAGTATGCAGAAG
Source organism: Stenomitos rutilans (assembly GCF_059505485.1). Lineage (NCBI taxonomy): Bacteria > Bacillati > Cyanobacteriota > Cyanophyceae > Leptolyngbyales > Leptolyngbyaceae > Stenomitos > Stenomitos rutilans. The sequence continues at coordinate 1,417 of NZ_JCACKR010000097.1, read as the reverse complement.
CGTTAGCCAACTACGATAAGGTGATCAAGCTGAAGCCCAAGATGGCAAAGGCGTACTGGGGGCGTTGCGATGCTCTGACTGGTCTGAAACGCCCCGATCAGGCGATCGTGGCCTGCAACGATGCCCTTGCGCTTAATCCCGACTATGCTGAAGCGATGTGGAGCCAAGGGAAGGCGTTAAAGCTCCAAGAGCGATCACTTGAAGCACTCGGACTGTTTGAGCAAGCTACGTTGATTAAACCAAAGCTCATGGAAGCATGGGTCGATCGCGGTATCACCCTGCAAGAGTTTGGGCGTTCATCCGAAGCGATCGATGTACTCGACCAAGCGATCGCGCTTAACCGTAACTCTGCGGAAGCCTGGAGCACCAAAGGAGCGGCACTCTGGAACCTGGGACGATTTGACGAGGCGATCGCCGCTTTAGACAAAGCCTTGCAGATTCAACCAAAAGCCGAAGGTGCCCGTGCCCTACGGCAACAAGCCCGCGATCAGTTGGGCTATTAGTTGAATGTGATAGAAGGATACATTTACAAATCTAAAGAGTACAAATCAAAAGGTTCTGTGTCTCAAGAGTACTTCAACAGCTATACAGGCCGACTGCACTCTGTTGCAATCAACCTGCACGCTCTAGCACTGAACGCCTTTACTTCCCAGCACCGACAGGGAACTTCACATTAGCAGGAGGCTGTTGATTATCTGTCTGTACGGCCTTACCTTCGATGAAGGAACGAAGCATCCACGCCATTTCTTCGTGTCCTTCCATCAACCCTGTAAGGAAGTCAGCCGTACCTTCGTCATGGAACTCTTCTGAACACTGATCGATGTGTTCGCGCAGGTTCCGAATGATCTGCTCGTGGTCATTCACCAGATTTGCGACCATTTCGTAAGAAGGCGGTACGTCACCTGTATGCTCACTGATCGAGCCATACTTCAAGAAGCCTTCTGCGGTACCAAGGGGATAATTGCCCAGAGCACGCACACGTTCTGCGATTGCATCAATCGTTTCGTTCAAAACTTCGTATTGCTCTTCCCAAATCTGGTGCAAGGAGCGAAACTCAGGCCCAGTGACATCCCAATGATACTTTTTGGTTTTGATCAATAGCAGGTTTGCATCCGCCAAGTCTTTGTTCAGCAGTTCAGAGACACCGCTGCGTTGCTCGTCCGTCAACCCAATATTTAGCTTCCGCATTATTCTAGCTCCTGTTCAAGATCGTTTTTGGTCATCAGCTACAGTTGACCAGATTCACCGCGATCGGAGCATCAACCAGATGGAGGATTATTGCAGAGCAACCGTTACACCTTGGATAGAACAGAGTCTGCAAGACGTTACTGCCACTTGTCCATCAATCAACTCTAAATAACCTAGGACTTACGCAGTTGGGGCGTAGAAAGGTGACATAAGACTTGAGGAAATCGCT
>NZ_JCACKR010000096.1:0-2004 GCF_059505485.1 Stenomitos rutilans | reverse complement strand
GACCACAGTGCCGGAGCGATACCAGTGCTGAATCACAGTTTGAGCCTCAACCACATCAGGACGCTGAAGCGCCGCACCCAGCGTTTCAGGCGTTTTATCGGCCAGCGCAGGCACAACCACGAGATCGGGACGCGGCAGTGAGGTTGCTAGTGCCGCTGAAACCTGTAGACCGAGACGCGTCTGTATGGATGGGCGCACACCTGTAGCGGTCACTTCAAATGGAGCCCTACCGCCCTGTTCTGAGATGATTTCATTCGCAAACGCAAAGGTGTCAAGGATGGCGGTAAGACCGGTGTCGAACATGTCATCAACCATCAGAACGAAAATCTTCATGTCGGGAATGCTGTCTTTATTGACGTTTACGACAATATGATAATGGCTTTCCTGCTCGTACACTAAATTTTGTGAGCTCACACATCACACTTTCCTTCAACTAGGAGATCGACGTACTATGCTGAGCCATGCTCTTGTTGTTAAGCTCGTCGCCAAGACTGAGCGCTGTGAGGAGGTTAGTCAGTTTCTCTCTGAAGCGCTGCCTCTGGCACAGGCAGAAACCTTTACACCTGTTTGGTTTGCTTTCCAAGCGAATGCAACCACGTTTTATATTGTTGATGCCTTCGCCAATGCTGACGATCGCCAGAAACATTTAGATGGACAGATTGCTGCTGCACTCATGTCTAAGGCATCAGAGCTACTAGCCGAACCGCCCTCCATTGAGCCAGTGGCTATCGTGGCAAGCAAATTACCCATGTTAGTCTAGACAGCCAGTGGAGATCCAGGAAAACCGAGCAGATATAGGCTTTGCTCTGGTTGAAAGAACATAGGGGGCTAAGGGCTAGCCCGAAGGTGCAGCGGCCGGGTAGATGTTCACTCTGGTTTCTTGAGCACTCATAGCCCGCCGCTGACCGAAGCCGTTAGCTACTGAATGCCGTTACTTGGGAGGAGACAATGGAGACACGGCACGATGAGGAGTTCGGGCTGCTGACGGCACAGGGCAGCAACTGGGTGCTAGAGCAGCGCGTCCTGCTGGGCGGACAGCTTGCCACCATTGCGATCGAGCTAGACGAGGAGGCGATGGAGCCGCAGCAGCGTCAGGCGATTCGCCATGTGCTCGCGTTAGGTACAGAGGCGTTAGAGAACGCCGCGCCAGCCGTAGTGCAGAACTACGCGGTGTATCGCGAGGCGATTGGCGATGACGAGCAGCTGCCGCCATTAGACAGTCCCGTAGACGTGTGGCGGCAGGTGCAGATCGATCACATTGTCGTGCCGCGCCATTACCAGGCACGCCATGCCTACTTTCTCATTTACGCCGAGTGCGCTTGGGATCCCGAGCATGGGCTGGAGATCCGCTTCCGCGATGGTGTGGCCATCGAGGCTGATCAGATGGGCGGCAGCGGCGGTGCGCGGGATGATCCCCCTGAGCACTTAGAGAGGCTACGGCAGCTCATCGCCGCTGCTGCCGCTCAGCACGCTTCTTGAGACGAAGGTAAAGATGACACAGTGAAGCGTCTTGGCCTGGAAGGATGGTACGGGGTGAAGCGTGGCAAAGCGGAAAAACGAGACACCCAAACACTACTCTCCTGATGAAGCGTTCGACCCAGCATCGATTGATAGTGTCCACAACGCTGTTGCTCTGTGGCTCTAGAGCTTTCAGAGATATACAGGTCAGCTTTAGAGCAGCCAATACCATTACAGTTCCAACTCATAGATGGCGGCAATCTCATTCGACTGAATGCCCAAATACGCTAGCGTTTGCTGCTGCGTGGCATGACCAAACGCTTCCATCAACAGAGGAATGGCAGTGCCACGCTCTAAGCGTTGCCAGTAGCCCCACGTCTTCCGCAATGTATGGCTACCATAGTTGCCCTTCAACCCCACATCGTGGCACCAAGTCTTCACCCGCGTACTCATCGTTTCGACCGTCAAGCAACCCCGTTGCCCTGTGAATAAGTAGTCCTCCACCTTCAAGTCACCCACCTGCAACCAGGCTTGTATTGACGCGAC
>NZ_JCACKR010000095.1:0-2011 GCF_059505485.1 Stenomitos rutilans | reverse complement strand
GATAAGGATTAGAGGACTATCTTGCAGGTTTTTACACGTATCCTGTCGCAATCCCTGGAAGACCTGCCTGACCGACAAGCCGCTGAAGCGGTGCGGAGTCGGATTGATTGGAAATATGCCTTGAGCTTAGAACTGGGTGATCCGGGTTTCGACTTTTCAGTCCTCTGTGAATTTCGTAGGCGGTTAATCGCAGGCAATACCGAACAAAAACTCTTGGATCGTTTACTCGATGCCTGCAAAGAACGCGGCTGGTTGAAAGCCCGTGGCAAGCAAAGAACAGACTCGACTCATATCTTAGCCGCCATTCGGACGCTCAATCGCTTGGAAGTCATTGGTGAAACCTTACGAGCGGCATTGAATGCACTTGCTACCGTTGCTCCAGATTGGTTGCAAGCTTGGGTGCCACCTGTATGGTTTGAGCGCTATGGACGTGCTGTGGACGAATATCGTTTACCGAAAGGGGTGGAAGCTCGCAAAGTTTATGCGGAAACCATCGGGACTGATGGCATGCAGTTGTTAGAGACACTGTGGGCTAATCATGCGCCCAGCACACTGCGCCAGCTTCCTGAGGTTGAGACCTTACGGCAAACGTGGGTGCACCAGTTTTATGTGAACGAGGGTCAAGTTCAACTCCGGGCAGCGAAAGACCTACCCCCTGCGGGTGAGCGCATGGACTCGCCCTATGATCCCGATGCCCGCTATGGCAACAAGCGGTCAACCACCTGGACGGGGTACAAAGTGCATGTGACAGAGACCTGTGATGCCAACCAGGTGCATCTCATTACCCATGTCATCACCACGCATGCTCATCACTCTGATGTGGCTCAAACGGAGCCGATTCATGCAGCGTTACAAGCCAAAGCCCTACTGCCAGAACAACACATTGTCGATGCTGGTTTTGTCGATGCCAACCTGATTGTGACTAGTCAAAAGCAGTACGGGGTTGATCTGATTGGACCGGTCCGTCCCAATGTGAGTTGGCAGGCTAATACACCGGGTGGCTATGACATCAGCCAATTCCAGGTGCATTGGAGAACGAAACGGGTGACCTGCCCTCAAGGTAAAAAGAGCCAGCAGTGGAACCTGGCAGTTGATGCCTGGGGCAACCATGTGATTAACGTGAGGTTCTTCACGCTCCCAGTGCCGCCAGTGTACCAGTCGCCATTTGTGTACCCGCTCCAAAACCGCACCGCGAGAAATTACCCTCCGTCCTCAAGCCGAGCATCAGGCATTGCAAGTTGTCCGGCAGCAGCAAACAACCAAAGCCTGGCAACAAACCTACAATCAACGGGCTGGCATTGAAGGTACCTTGGCTCAAGGCGTCAATGCGTTTGGTCTACGGCGATCGCGCTATCTGGGTCTAGCAAAAACCCGGTTGCAGCATATTCTGACCAGTGCTGCGATGAACATTGTGCGACTGGTGGCATGGTTACAGGGGGTGCCTCATGCTCGAACACGGATTTCTCGATTTGCCGCACTAGCACCTGTGTCAGATTGCGTGTAGCACATTCGCCAACAGCATCCGTTGCTACTCAGACCCCTTTAATAGGCATGGGCGTTAAACCAGCGGCGGATTTCGGCTTAATGCTTAAATCTGTTGATTTCCCTCTAGAGGGTGATGGTACATTTGAACTAAGCGTTTATGCAAGAGGTCTGCTCATGGCTCAACTTCACTTACTCGCCGAGTACCAATCGCTGGTGCAGCAGCATGAAGCACAATTTACTCCGACACTCACCAGACTACAGGCATCGCTGAACGAAACGCTGCATCAACTGCAACAACAAGAACAGGAACTTGTAGATGCTCAAGCTCAACAACTGTCCCAGCTCAAGGCACAATTAGCGACCAATGCGCGCCCGTTGTTGCCCTCGGTTGAATCACAAGCTTTTGTTGCCGAAGTGCAAGCAATCCCACCACTTCGGCATTGGAATCAAACGAGTCCGACAAAGCGATGGACAAAGAAAGAGGGGTTGTGCATCAGACAAGGGTGGGATAGGTTAAAAGGTCATG
>NZ_JCACKR010000094.1:0-54531 GCF_059505485.1 Stenomitos rutilans | reverse complement strand
CCTGGACTTGGCATGACCTTTTAACCTATCCCACCCTTGTCTGATGCACAACCAAGTTTTGCATTTGATGATACTAGAAGGACATCAGGTTATGTGGGTTTTAAGTATAAGAAGCAAATTGAAGATCTTTTGACAGCATCAATTCACAGGCACCATAACCAACGAATTAAAAAAAGATGAAGAGGAAAAGAGCAGAGTACGATCGCGGCTCTTATAGGGTTCTTTAATGAAATGTGACACAACAACTCTTTGTTTATTTCTGGTCTGCTACCTACTCTGAGTAACGAAAGATTAAGCAGGTTGCCAAGAACAATTTAAGCTCAAACGGCTGAAGCATGATCAGCTTTCTCTAAACAAGCATTCAATTTTTCTGCTAACACTCGGATGTGAGGTTCGCAATGCATCGTAAAGTGATTGCCTGGAACATTGTGTAGGTTAATTCCATTTGCGATCAGGCTGTTCCAGCCCTGCGGTTGCATGGGGTCGAAGTGAAATCCTTCTGTCATACTCTTCTCGGCTGCCAAGTAAACAACCTGCCCGTAATAGACTTTCGGCGAGTGGTTAATTACGGCTTCAAGAGTTGCGTTAGAAAGCTTGGACAGAAGTTCAACATGATTCAGTCGCCAGAGTTCATCAACTTCTTTTGCCCAATCGGGGATTTGGAGCGCTACCTGTTTACGTAGTGTGTTTATCTCATGTTTTGTCAGGTACGGATTGGGAGTATCAACCATAACTAACAGTTGAACTTTTTGACCTTGCCTTTGTAACTGCTGCGCTACTTCAAAGGCGATGCTTCCTCCCGCACTGATACCTCCTACAAGATACGGATCTTCTGGCTGAACAGTCTGTATTTCTTGGATATAGTGAGATACCATCTCTTGCATGTCAGTGTGTGGAGTTTTTTGTGGGTCTACTCCGATTGCTTGTACGCCGTACATGGGACGATCTGAATCGATATGACGTGCTAGTGCAAAATTCACATCTGAATTGTAACCAAGTAAACCGTGTATATAAAAGAAAGGTCGCTTAGATCCACCAGGTTTAACTGGGACAAGAGATCTGATGCCTACGTTCTTGTTTTTCTGACACAGTAGGAATGCTAATTGTTCAATCGTCGGTACGGTTGCTAAAAGCGCTAAAGGCATCTCCTGCTTCAATAACATTTCGACTTCAGCCGTCACAACTGCCGCTTTGAGCGAATCTCCTCCTAGCTCAAAGAAGTTATCTTTAGTGCTGATAGATGAAACACCTAAAACTCGTTGCCAAATTTGCACTAACTGAGCTTCTATCTGATTCTGCGGAATAATTCCCCTTTGAATTGATGCACGATTGAGCTTCCAAATCGCAAGACTAGCCAAACTACCATTTAGAAACGCAGTTCGACAGGCTTGCCGCTGAATTTTGCCGCTCGAAGTCTTGAGGATGCTGCCTCGTTTGAGCAGCACGATGCCATAAATCGGTAACTCATAGTTTTCTGCGACGGCATTGCGAATTGCAGCAACTACTTCATCAATATTTAAATTCTTGCTGGCAGTGCGATCGACCTCAAACGCAATCACCACTTGTTCAACGCCATCAACTTCTACAGCAAATGAGGCCCCATAGCTCGATCGCAAAGCCGGATGGCTCTTTTCCACCACCCACTCAATATCCTGCGGATAGTAGTTCTCGCCCCGAATAACAATCAAATCCTTCAGCCGACCCGTCACAAACAACTCCCCATCTTTGAGGAAGCCTAAATCCCCCGTTCGCAGAAATGGACCTTCCCCCGTATCCGCTAAAGCAGCGCAAAATGTCTCCTGCGTGGCATCGGGACGCTGCCAGTAGCCTCGCGCCACTCCCACACTCGCTACCCAAATCTCGCCAACCTCAACAGGGGCACAACGAGTCAAGGTTTCGGGATGGACAATCACCACCTGGGTTTCTGCCAACAGCCGCCCCGATCCCGCCAATCGGTGTCCCGTTGGTGTCTCAACCAGCCGATTTTGTGCTGTCGCTTCTACATCAACCGTACAAAAAACCGGAGCATCTAATTTTCGGCTTGTCGTCACTAACAACGTGGCTTCTGCCAAGCCATAGGCTGGAGCAAACGCAGATTGACGAAACCCACACGGTTCAAACGTTTGGCAGAACTCTTCCATCACCTCTGGGTTAATCGGTTCAGCCGCATTTCCCGCTGCTTGCCAACGGCTGAGGTCGAGCGTATCTCGCTCTGCGGTTGTGATCCGTTTCAAGCAATAAGCATAGGCAAAATTCGGTGCTTGGCTATGGGTCGCGCCATAGTGGGCAATGGCTTTGAGCCAGCGCAACGGTTGCTTGATAAAAGCAGTGGGCGACATCAAGTAACAGGGCGTGCCGTTATACAGCGGTTCCAGAATGCCCTCCACCAGTCCGTAATCGTGGAAATAAGGCATCCAGGTAACGGTGATGCTGTTAGAGTCATACCCAACCGCCTGTTGCAGCGCCGCTAAATGACCCATCAGGTTAACGTGGTCGAGCATCACGCCTTTGGGTGTAGATGTAGAACCGGAGGTATATTGCAGATACGCCAACGTGTCACCACTGATGTCTGGCGGTTGCCAGTAGGTAGCAAGGTGAGTGGGAATAGTCTCGGTGGCTGTCCAGGGCAAAGTAGCAAGTTGCGATGTTTCTTGGGCGTTGTGCCGAACTGCCCTCACCCTAGCCCTCTCCCCAGGGGCGAGGGAACAGGAGTTGGAAGCCCTTCTCCCTGGGGAGAAGGGTTTGGGATGAGGGTGATTCATTCTTTCATGCAGCAACGCCGTCTCTTGAGCGGTTGCTGCCGCTGCCAGATAATAGTGGAGTAGGAGGGACGATCGCCCCTGAATCCGTCCAACAAAGCTCTTCGCCTGAAAGGTTAAGTTACCGTCTCGTTTGGTGAGCAGGCTTGCAGTGGTCAAGATCAACGAAGCGCCTGCATCGGCTGCGATCGCCTCTAATCTCGGCAACGTCCGCTTTAGCCGCGCGGTTTCTGGAGCAGGGGCAGGAATGGCAATCATCCCGGCATACAGGCAACCAAACAACGCCGCGATCGCCTCTAAGCCCTGGGGATAGACCAGCAAAACCCGATCGCCAACGGAGAGTTGAGCTTGCAGATAAGCGGCGATCGCCCTGGCTTTCTCATCTAGTTGTCGATAGGTGAGCGTATCACTCTCACGCTCCCCATCTTCCAGAAAGGTATAGGCGGTTCGATCGGGATGCTGAGAGGCGCGTTCCTGGAGAAGATTAACGAGAGTCCGATTCTTGTTCCGAGATGCTAGGCGATCGCTCATGGATTGATTTACTCATTCCTGTTCATCATCATCCGGCAGTGTTTCCATTTCCTGAGCGATCAGTGTCTGAAAATCCTCTCCACAATGCACATTCAAATGAATAGCAGCCGCTAGCAACTCCGCTAAGATCTCAGCTTGTTGTCGTGCGCTCAGGTGAGGCGACTGAAGCTGAGCGATGAAGGCGGTAACATTTTGACACTCTAAGCCTAACTCGGTAATTAATGTACTGAGAGTTGGGCTGGCAACCGGAAGGGTGCGATCGCGAATTTGCATGATTATTTCCCCAGTCGTTTGAGTGCTTGCTGAATACCCTTGTCAAAGGCTCGAATCTCAGCTTCCCAATGCCTGATTAAACCGTCATCGGGAGCATCCTTTTTGTACTCTAGTCTAATCTTTTCTTGATGTTCAGCAATGCGCCTGTTCAGTGAGCGAATCGCTTTCTTATGGTTTTTCTTACCCATAAAGTTGCTACGCTACTCTCTCAGTTGCGTTGCTTATCGACTCATGGCAAAAATCTGTTCAGCGGTGAGCGTTAAGTCGGGAAACAACCGAGACTCAATGCGATCGTGCCCTCTAAAGACGTTACCTGGCAGATATTCATCATTCTCCAGTTGGTAAATTGTAATCGTTGGCTGCTTCGGTGAGCCGATAAACCGAATGCCACCGTAGGCAGCATAGTCCACGATGATGTACTCTAAAACTCCTAAATCTTCGTATTCAGCGAGTTTGGTCAAATAATCATCTTTCCAATTAGTGCTCACCACCTCAATCACTCCTGGCGGTGGAATGTAAGCCGCCGCAGAGCTAGAACTGCCTTTCATTCGCTGCCACTCGTCTTTGGCAAAAATGACAATATCAGCTTTACGGCTTTTTTCTTTTTCGTCTGGTTCGGTTCTGAGCCGTACCTGTTTAGACTGCCTAGAAACATAGGGTAAATTTGCCTCCAAGCAGTGAGCTTCCAGGTAGGCACAAAGCCGCTGAATGAGATCCTCATGATTTGCATTAGGTTCGGATAATGGCACGGGCACTCCATCCAGTAACGCAAAGTCTCTACCCGAACCGTCATCCCAGGCGAGAAACTCCTCAAAGGTCAATGGCTTTGTCAGCGCTATGTACATGGCGATCGTTGAATCTTTTTAGTGGAGGGGGTTGACTGACTCAAAGGGATATGATTGTAGAATACCGCAAGATTTTGTTTTAGAAAGAGCGGCGAAACGTTGAGAAGAAGTATGGTAAAGTCGGTCGCAAAAATTCCGCTGGCAGAGTTTCTCGCTCAACCCAATATTGAGGCTTCTCCCGCATGGGAACTAATTGACGGGCAAGCCATCCAAAAACCAATGCCAACCCTCTTTCACTCACGATTACAGCGCAATCTGGTTAATTTCATCAATCGGCATACTGACCAGTTTGAGGCAGTGCAGGAATTGCGCTGCCTGGTGCCTCCCTACTCACCAGTACCTGATATTTCTGTTGTTCTTTGCGATCGCCTTCCCGCTGAGGACGGTCCTCTGGATGGAGCACCTGACTGGTTGATTGAAATTCGCTCCCCGGACCAAAGCACCCTGGATTTGCAAAATAAGATTCTTCATTGTCTTAGCAACGGTACTCAACTCGCCTGGTTAATCGATCTAGCTCGTCAGCAGGTTTGGGTGTGGCAGGGCGATGCTCTTCCCCTCGTTTATGCAGGTAAAGATATTTTGCCAACATTAGGGGTTCTGCCCGAACTTACTGTGGATGCTCTCGTTGCGATGACTTGCCGCTAGTGAAAGGGGCTGAGGTATGTGAACTTGCAGTCCTGCTTTCCAGCCCTCACCGACTCCCGCGATCGCCTCTTGCATGTATTGCAGCAGCAGCGCAACGGGAAGGCGATGCGTTAGTTTGAGGCGCAGAATTCTGAGCAGGCAGCGGTAAAGCAGAAGGGACGCAAGACGAGCTAGAAAAACTGGCGAGTACGCGCACTTCTGACAGCCATGCTTCAGGGCAAAGTAGGTTGTATTTTTGGCAAGGGCATACCAGCAGGTCAGATGGCGGCGATCGTGCCGATTATGGCTGGGCTGCACATAATGATCAACAGTGATAGACGTGTGATGGATGGTGTAGCCTGCATCAAGCAAGCGCAAACAAACGTCAGTTTCTTCTAAAAAATATTCAAAAAACTCATCAAAGTAGCCAATCTGCATCAGCGCCGCTCGTTTGTAAGACGCATTCGCACCCATCACACCCGAAAACCAACGCGGGTTAGACAGGTAGCGTTGCTCCGCCGTCTGCGATAGCACCGGGCGAGACTCACTCAAGCGGCTCTGCACGCCCCGTGAGAACTGCAACGGTGCATCCGGTCTGGTTTTATCTGCTACGGCTCCCGCCACACAGCCACAGCGCGCCCCCTGCTCCTGGTGTGCCCTTACATGAGATTCGACCCACTCAGCCGAAGGAATCACATCATCATCCAGATACAAGATAATCTCTTGAGCAGCGGCTCTCAAGCCCAGATTTCTCGCTACACTCACGTTTTTAAGCGTTGTAACAATTACGTGATCAATCAGATGCTTGTTTTCGAGCAGGACAAACTCTGTGTCATCTTGGGTGGGTCCCACAACCACAATGAGTTCTTGAAACGACGATCGCCAGTCTGCGATCGTACCCAGGACTCGTCGGAGAAAACACCCTCTGTCTACCGTACAGATGATCACAGACACAGAAGGTTTTGATATTCCCAATGAACTTGTCCTTGAGCGTTACAGGCAGCAGTCAAAACTATTGTATGGTAGGTTGATTCTGCGAGAAGCGAAAAAATACTGAAACCTGGCAGCGGGTGAGCCAAGACCGCTTAAGCTTCTTAACAAAATGCAAACAAACGTCAAGAGCTCAACATTAGAACCATGATTTTTCTTAAGGCTTGTTCCAATTGCTAAACTGTCATCCTTTCACCGAGAAAAGGCTTAGCCATGCGTAACGTGTTTCAGTCGGCAGCGCTGCAACAGGAATTTGAACGGAATGGCTATGTCATCATGCCGCTGTTGTCTGCTGAGGAGATCAGTCTTGTTTTGTCAGAATTACAGTTGATGACACCCGATGACAACTTTAATCCTGATAGATTGCTTGATCAACCTAGCTATCACTTAACCGATATAGATACCAATATCGAATACAAACAAACAGCCAAAAACTTCATAGCAGGTGTTTTAGCGCCTTACATTGAACGGGTGTTTGACGATTATAAAATACTTGGTGCTAACTTTATTGTCAAACCCCCAGGCAAAGGGAGATTTCTTGTTCATCACGACTGGACATTTGTTGCTGATCCGAAAAAACATACTTCATTAACCATTTGGTGTCCTTTAATAGATACCGATGAAAGTAACGGTACGCTTCAAGTCGTAGAAAGTAGCCACAATATTGTTTCTGATATTGCCACCAGCACAGTAGATTTTTACTGCAAAAATATTGAATCTACAATTATTGAGAAGTATTCAAAGCCCCTTGATCTTAAAGCTGGTAACTGTGTAATTTTTGATCAAAGCCTGCTGCACCATTCTGATATTAATAGAACGGCTCAACCAAGATTTGTAATGCAGGCGATCGTTGTGCCTACTGAAATCAATCCTGTTTTTTATTACTTTGATCGAAACTCACCCGAACAAGGGTTTGAGGTTTTTCAGATAGACCCAAGCTTCTTTATTTATGCGGATTTTTCTCAAAGACCTGCTAATGCTAAAAGTTTAGGATTTATTGAAAATAGAAATAAATATCTGACTGAAAAAGAGTTTGTCGAGAAAATGCAAAAAGGGCAACAGAGCAAGGAAGTTGTCTCTAAATCCCTTATCCCGGTTAAACCAAATGGATGCAAGCGTCCTTTCTTTTATATACACGCAGCAGATGGTCACACCGTAGATGCTGTGTTAGGAAAATATATTGATACTGAACGTCCTTTTTATGGCATACGGGCAGTCGGACGAGATGGACAGGGAATTCTCCACACTTGCATCCAGGAGACGGCATCTCACTACATTCAAGAAATTCAAGCCGTTCAGCCTGAAGGACCTTATCTGTTAGGAGGACGCTGCACAGGTGGAAATATTGCGCTTGAAATGGCTCAAGCACTAAAGAAGCAGGGACAACAAGTCTTATTAGTGGTGATGGTAGATAGCCCAAAGCCGTTACTTACAGAAGAAGAGAAAACTGAGTATCCGATCGCATTAGCCCGCGACCAAATCAGGTGGAGCGGAAAGCTAACAAGCAGCGACTCCGACCTTAGCCCAACTGAGATTCACTTCAACCCCAAGGTTTTTGAGTATAACCTCCAAATTCCAGCCAATCATGTCCCACAAGCGTACTTAGGGCGAGTTGCTTACTTTGCTGCTCAGGAAAAGAGCAAAGATTGGTTCATTTCTAATCTATTAGAACCTGATGCTTGGAATTGTTGGGTTGCCAATGGAGTGGAGATTTATGAGATTCCAGGCGATCATTTATCGATGACTAAAGAGCCGAATGTTCAGGTTTTAGCGAAAGAATTGAGTCATTGTTTAGATCAAGCAGACCGTGAAGAGCAGAAACCAATAGAGGAAAATCTTTATCTCAATAGCCCAATTCATCTAGAAATTGAAACCAAGGGATATGCAGTTATTGATTTTCTCGACCAAATTGAAGTGCTAAATCTTCTCGACTTCTACAAAAAACAATCCCTTCCTAAAGACTTAGCGGAATTCGAGTTGGCTTTCAGTATCAATAGCTCAGATGCATCGTATCGAAAATTTGTTACTCATGAAATACAGAAACTTTTCACTTCAAAACTAACATCTTTAACCCCTGATCATAGAGTAGCTTTTTGTACCTTTGGCAGAAAGAAGCCTAACGCAGTGCATAGTGACATGCCTCTACATCAAGATCCATCTGTAGTAGACGAATCACTGCTAAAATCTTTTGGGCTTTGGTGTCCGCTTGTCGACGTTAATGAGCAAAATGGATGTCTTCAGGTAGTTCCAAAAAGCCATTTGCTCAATTCAAAAATGCGCCCACTTTTTGTTTTTAATGGCTTTCCATATACCAAAGAAACCCTATCAATTATCCAACAGCAATATCTTACTGCTGTACCAATGAAAGCAGGACAAGCATTGATATATGACAGGCGGCTTCTGCATGGCTCTCCTTCAAATTTAACTAACTCTGAAAGAGTGGCAGCGATAGGTATTTTGGTTCCTAAAGATAATCCAATCCATTTCTGCTATAGAGAGACTCAAACCCTTAATAAAATAGAAGTATTTGAAGTAGATGATGAATTTTATAATCAATATGTTGTAGGCCGTGCTGGTGGTCAACGACCAGAAGGCGTGAAAAGTTTGGGTGTGTTTGATTATGAAGTTGAACCACTCACACCAGAAATACTCATCAAAAAACTAGGAGCGGGAAATTCTGCCTTAAACATTCCTGATTGGACAAAGTGTCAGATTAGTTTTAAGCCTGAATTCTTAGAGAAATTCAACCCATCTGCTCAAAAGATTGCGGTTCTGATCAGCAATGAATTTGAAGGCTTTTCTAAAAATGGCGGCATTGGCACCTACACTGCAACCCTTAGTCAAAAACTGGTAGCAGATGGCTGGACAGTCATGCTCCTCCTGTGTCAAACCGACACTGAATTTCAGGGAGACGCGAGTTTTGAGAGCGTCCATCACGTATTCTCAACTCACGAAATGGCACAGATTTTAACGCTCCAACCCATTCATCAGCAAATTCTGTCTCAAACTCGACAAGATGATCTTGCGAATAGTTTTGACCATCAAAGTTTCTGCTGCCTCTACTTCATCCAGGCGATCGCATCCACCTTCCCTGATGCCGTCATCTATGCCGAATTTCCAGAGATCTGGGGCTTTGGCTACCGCACCATTCAGGCAAAGCGATCGGGTCTGTTAGGCAATAGTTGTTTAGTTGGTGTCACGGCTCACGGCTCCTTTGAGTGGCTGCATGAGGTGAACAGCCGCTACCGATTAGAGCAACCCCACTGGCGATCGCAGGCATATCACTACGAGCAATTCTCCTACGAGCACGCCGACATTACCTACTCACCCTCCCATTTCTTGAAGTCCAAGTTTTCCGGGTATGGCTGGAAAACAGCTCATGCCAAGCACTTACCCTACTTTGTCCCATCGCTAACCTTACAGCCGTTCTCATCTGTAAGCCCCCTCAATCCCCCAATACTGGGGGACTTTGGCTCTTGTCCCCCCCCAAATTGGGGGGCTAGGGGGGCAAAAACTGCTGTAACTAACGACGGTCAACCCGCCCCGCGTAACGAGACAGGCTGCAACCAAATCTCGATCGTATTTTTTGGTCGGCTCGAAGAACGGAAAGGGCTGTGTACCTTTGTAGAAGCCGTGCGGTTACTAGATCCCGCAATCGCCCCCCAAATCCACCTTACCTTCATCGGCAAAATCATTCCCCTGCAATCCTCCCAACTGGAGCATCTCAACAGCCAGCAGTACATCGATCGCGAACTGGGCAATGCTTTCACCTCCACGTTTCTGTCTGACCTCTCCAGTCAAGAGGCAATGCAAGCGATCGCGACTTTGCCCCATCCCATCGTTTGCCTCACCAGCCTGCAAGAAAACTTCCCCAACACCGCTTTAGAAATGGGACAGTTACCCGTGAGCCTTGTGGTTTCAGACACCGGAGGCTTTCGAGAAACCCTGGCTCTGCTGCAACGGTCTGAAGCCGTGCATTGGTTCCAACCTGGAAACGCTCATGCGTTAGCGCAAGCACTTACCCAAGCCATTCATGCTTATCCTGAAAAGCCAACTACGATTGAACAAACTGCGATCGACTCAACTAATCACCATCTGCTGAACCAAAGACTGGAATTTATGAGCCAAGCGTTTTTAGAGGCAGCCCCCAAAGAACCGACCACACCTAGCGTGACGATCGCCCTCGTCTGCTGGCACTCTGCAACCACTTTGCTGGAATGCTTCACCAGCTTGGCAGCCCAAACCTATGAGCCGCTTGATGTCATTGTGTTGTCTTCAGCCACCGATGCATCGATTCAAAGCGCGATCGTCCAGGCACAAACTCAGTTTCCCAGTCACAAATACCTCACCGCAGAGGCACATTGGAGCTTAGGTGAAGCTTACAACCACCTGCTTGAACAATCCAGTGGGGAGTATATTTTACCCTTCTCACCCGACCAGATTGCAACTCCCAATATGGTCGAGAAGATGATTGCAGCAGCACACGAAGCAAATGCCGTTGCTGTAGTCTGCCCTCAGCTGGTCGTTGCAGGCGAAGCACCGGAAGCCATTACAACCGTTGACGGTAATCTGCTCAAATTGTTGGAGTTTAATCACCAGTACGATCTAACAGCCTTATTCTCCAAAGCCTTGCTGAAAGAGTTTCGCTATGCTCAGGAACGTGGCTTGCAGGCGTTGAACTGGCAAATTTTTGCTGCCACGATCGCGACCGACCAGGCGATCGCCTATTATCCTTATCCCCTCTATGCCATCCGCCCCGATTCTGCCTCCACGATTCCGACCACCAAGCTTGCCCAGGAGCGATACTCCCTACGTCAGTATCTCTTTCAAATCAAGCCGGAGCAGTGGAGCCAGCGTCAAATCAACCTCTTGCTGACTGAGCTTGGGCAACTGGTGCAAGCGCCATCGCCAAGCCAACGGCAAAACTGGCAACCCATTCTGCCAGCGAACCAACCTTCATCGCCTCAGGATCAAGCCTGGATGATCACGGCTCAGCAGATGCACAATGAACTGACTCAGAGCCAAAACCGACTCAAAGAGCTAGAAGACTGGAACCGGGTATTGCAAGCCGGAAAAGATTGGCTGGAATCGCAGTGGCAAGCCTGGATGCTGCGAACCCAGAAAGCGGAAGTAGCAGGGGAGCGATCACGGTCTTTAATTCAAGCAATGCAAGGCAGCAAGTTTTGGAAGCTCCGGCAAACCTGGATTAAAATCAAGCGCAAGCTCGGCAAAATTAGTGCTGATCCGCTTCAACCTACCGATTACACGTTCACCCTTGGCGTGCAAGAATTTGTGGCTCGTGTTGCGGGTCAAAAAATCAGATTCTTCAAAGCCGCTGCGACACAAGCGCCCGTTGTTTCCATCATTTCATCCTGCTTTCAGGAGTACCAATACATTGAAACGACGTACCGCAGCATCATTAACCAGACCCTCCAGAATTTTGAATGGCTCATTGTCGATGATGGTGCAACTGATCCTGAAACTAAAACCTTACTCGCCTCTTTGCCCCAGAGAACCGCCAAGATCCGCGTACTGTCCCATACGGCTTATCGTGGCGTAGCCGCCAGTTACAACACTGCCATTGCTCAAGCCAGCGGCAAACACCTGTGCTTCGTTGATATGGGTGGCATTCTCGACCCCACCTATCTTGAGAAGTGCGTTCTCTTTCTAGAGACCCATCCCCAAGTATCCGTCGTCAATGCCTACTCGATCGTCTTTCAGGCACAAGAACACTGGTGGCATTCCCATCTGAACCAACCCACTTCCCTGTTCCGTCAAAATGGAGTGATGAGCCATCCCCTCTATCGCAAAACCGACTTTGACCAACTGGGCGGTTTCGATGAATCGCTGCACGGGTTTGCTGCTTGGGAACGCTGTCTGAAAGCACTTGCTCAGCACCAAAACGGCTGGACCATTCCTGAATACCTGGATTGCTATCGTGCCACCGACGAAACGGCACCCACGATCGCTCACAATCTTACAGCCGATGTACAGCAAACCATTGAAACCATCCACGATCGCTATCAAGTTCTCACCGAACCTCTAGCAGCGATCGCTCTAGAGCCACAGCCGCTCACCTTGAACACGCTGAACGTCAGACTGAACGTAGAAAATCAGCTAGAACGCTTCAATGCTGGCAAACGGCTCTTATTGTTTTGCAACGCTCTCGACAATAGTGACGCAGCGAAATGGAATTGTGATTTGGTCATTTGGCTGGAGCAATGTGGCTATGATGTGACGATCGTTACCACTTCCGCCTCAGACCATTCCTGTCAAGAGTTCGTCTACCGCGCCACTCCCGATATTTTCCATCTGCCCAACTTCTTTGATCAAGTACACTGGCTAGCCTTCATCCGCTACATTCTGGCATCACGTCAGATTGATGGCGTACTCATTGCTGGCTCTGAAATTGCTTATTCCTTCTTACCCCTGTTGCGAATCGAATTTCCCAGCGTTGCATTGATTGACTATAGCCATGCTCATCCTGCTACTGAGCAGAGCGATCGTGCTGTCAACTTCTCCTGTCAGTTCACTGAAGACCTCGACTGTCAAATCGTGCCTTCCCAGCGATCGGCGAAAGCTTACAAAAGTTTTAATACCACCGCTCACACAGAGATTCAGGTTTGCTACACCCAGGCTCAAGTTGAGGCTATTTTGACGGATGTGATCAGAACTCACCAAACCGTTGTTCCAGCAAGCCCATCGGTTGAAGTAGAAACTGAAGCCTTACTGCTCATCCTGGAATCTTTGCAGCGTGAGTAAAGTCAGAGAGATAGGTCTTCACAGATGATTGTCAGGAAGAAATTAGTGAAGCAAAAACTTTCGATATTAGCGCCTTTGGTATCCACCAGTTTAACGATAAGGGATGAACCAGTCACCTCGCTCTAGCCATTCCTCAACCTCAACCAGATTCATCCACTCTGAGCGATCGTACTTCGTTCTGGCTTGGCTAAGTTCTGCTTTTGCTCGTTCCACATCGCCCATTTGAATAAAGTACATTACCTTGACGGCTGCCACATTTGGCTTCAGTTTCTTGGGTGTCAAAGCCAACGAGTAAGCAAAAGCTGCTTCTGCTTCTGCTTCTGAGAAAGAAGCCAGGGAATAGGGTTGCAATAATGCTTCTGGAATTGCCTTGACGTATCGAAAAATCTTGGAGCTATAGAGGAAAGGATGCTCTTCAAGCGGCACTAAATAGTCTCGCAAGCGATACATAATCAGATGAATCCAAACACAGTAAAAATGAGCGAAGTCTTGATGGACTACGAGCGAGAGACCCGGCACTAAGGATGGGAAAAAGCTCTTGTGAATGCTGGTTGCTAAATCCCAACTCTTCATCGCGTCGATAAACAGAAACTCAATTGGGCGTTGATCCCAGCCAATGCGATTCAAATCTCCTGGGTAAACCTGAATCGAATGACTCCAGGGATGAATGCGCTCAACAAACTCCTCAACAAAGCTGTCTCCTTCTTTATACTTTCCTTCGGAAGCCGTTCCCAGAAGATGCTGATCCATATAGGAGGGTCGCCAGATGAAAATGTCATAGGCATGAATGCGCTCTTCCCTTGCTTCTACCTTGAGATTGCTGGCTAAGCCGATCGCTAGAGGAATCGTGGATGAACCAAGCCAACAACCCAGATCAACAATCTCTCCGCTGCCTGTATACTCATTCTTTGCATAGCTCTGAAGATAAAAACGCTCCTCAGATGACAACATACTTAGCTTGTCAGAAGCTAAGGGAAACAATTCCTGATCGCTTGCTGATAGTTGCTCTTGAGGTCTTTCTAGCTCAGATAGATTCTGTAATGATTGAGAGACTTGTCCACTGTTACGAGTAATAGAACTAATAGTTTTTGCTTTGTGAGTGACAAGATTTAAGTATTTAAGTCGTCGATAGAGCAGTAATTGATTCGTTTTATAAATGGAGTCTTTGCTTGGAGTTGATGGAGTGTCTGAGTGGGTCGCGATCGCTTGCTTGAGACTTTGTGCCAACGAGTTCTCATCACCGGGCGCAAACCAACGCACGTCGTGCGATCGCTTAATCAGTTTTAAAGTTTCTCGAAAGCCACCTGTATCTGAAACCACTAAACTAACGGGTAACTGTCCCATCTCCAATGCCGCATTCGGAAAGTTTTCTTGGTGGCTGGTGAGACAGACAATCGGATGAGTTAGCTGACTAATTAATTGAATTGCTTCTCGACTGTACAAGTCAGCAAGAATGTGATAGGAATAACTGCTTCCCAACTCCTGCCGAATGTATTGACCACTATCTAAATGTTTGAGCGCTTCCACCTGAAGCTGCACATTTTTACCAATGAAAAGAATCTGAATTTTCTCAGCGATCGCAACATCCAACAACTGAAGCGCTTCGATAAACGTGATTAACCCTTTTCGTTCTTCCAACCTGCCAAAGAAAATGACCGGCATCCTATCCGTCTTGAGCGCCTGCCTTAGGTCATCTCGCAGCGGCTCTAATGCCAACGACTGTTCCACTTCAGGAACAAAGTAAGGCAAATGTAGCGCATGATCTGTTTTCCAGCCGTAGCGGGCTACTTTGGCTTTCAAAAAATGGGATGGGAAAAACGCCAGGTCTGCCTGCTCAAAAGATGCTTGTTCATAATGACTAATCTGCAAACTCCAAGCAGGCACGGGAAAGGTGTACTGCCGATGCGCTTCCAGCAGCCACTCCTGTCCACTGTGCAGGGTGACGGCAGTAAAACAATGCTTGCCCAAGACACCTGCTCGTTTGGCTTGAACGGTGCGGTGTCCCAACCCCAGTGTTTCTGGGAACTCGATATAGATGAACGAACGCTCAAAGGCAACAGCGATCGCCTGAGCAAAGAACAGCGCACAGTAGTTTTCGCGATCGACCCACTCCCACTCTTGGAACTGAGACAGGATTGCCAGATGCATGGGCTGTAGCGCCAAAACATCCTGACACTCGCTAGTGGAGAAGATATGCTTCAGCGCCGGGAGATGGGATTCCCCGCCAAACCTCTCTTGACTCTGGCAAAGCAGCAATACCACAGTCCACCCTTCTGCTGTCAGTTTTTCGCTCAGAGTCCGGTAATAGGTGCCAATGCCTCCATTCCTGAAAATGCCTTCGTATTCAGAGGTTACGAGTAACGCCACCCGATGAGCGACTTTTGGAAACTGAGCCAGCAGCTTTGGGTTAAAGCAAACCTCAAAGCTCCCAGAACTAGATTTGAACGTTAATTCTCTCGTCATATCTAAAAAGCTCTAAGTTTAAGCAGCTACTTTGAACCAATTTCTCATGCTGTTGCAATCACATCTGGTATACATAGCCTGAAGTGCTAATGCTGCTTGATTTTCTAGCAAAAATGAACACCAAGAATGACAGCCACTTTAGCGGAAGCCCTTGAGCATCAATGTCAATGTAAAAACTTAAGCGCAAAAGTTTACGTAGCTTCATACGATTCAGCAACGTACAATACTTGAGGGGTATTGGCAGTGGGCGATCGCCTCAACGTTAAAATCTGTCAGACAAGAATGATCGCTATGGTTCCGAAGGCAGAACTTCAGATATTGCTCAATACTAGTTTGAGCTTGCAACGTCTTTCGCACTTTTGTATAGCCGCTCACCCCAATCTTCTGTTGAGCTATTCGTATGTTTAGCCCACCGAAAATTGAATTTTGCGATCGTCTCAGAGAATTTTTTCAACGGTTTACTATTCCAACCTCCCTCAGGCTGCAATGCTTCATCTACTATTTTGTTGATAACCGCTTCGAGCGTATTTTCAACCTGATCTTTAGTAAAGGTAAAAATCAGTGTAGAAATAGAATAATTGTCTGGTCTACCAAACTCTAAGATCCAACAAGGAGGAAATCCTTGAGTCTGTAGCGTGACTAGAGCATACTTTCTAGGGCGATCGGCTACCTTAGCAAACAGCGTTTCTTTCGTAAGTTCGTGTACTTCCCACTTAACCGTCACATCCCAATGCATTTCTTCTAAGAACCGGATTGCTTCAGCAAAATCATCCAGTCCGTCATCGGGTGCAACGAAGATATCAAGCGGCGATCGGAGAGCAAACTCAGCCGCAGGGTTCTCTCCCCCTTGTCCTGTATCGGCGAAGTTAATTTGCTGGCTTTTTAAGAGTGGTTCAGCGGAACTTTGACCGTCATCCTGCTCCGATTCGTCCTTAGCTCGCTTCGTAGTGATGACCGAGGTCAAACCTGTCTGGCTGATTTTTAGTTTCTGCTTTTCAATAATTGCCATGCCCAAGCGAGGCAGCCTCCGAATCGGCTTTGGATTTTTAGGTGGTTGAGCTTCGCCCTCGACCAAATACTCCTTAACAACCTTCTCTTTGGGCGGCCGCTTAGTGGCAGGCTTTTCCACATACTCACGCTTTTTGATACGAGGGTGGGTGAATTCAAGTTCGCTGAAAGGCAGCGATCGCGTCGGTCTAACTTCAAGAATCTGCTGAACTAGCAGAATTTGCCCTGTCAAAATCCCTCTCACATGCCACGTCGAAGCAAATTTGGGCAGATTCGTTGTCAAGGGAATCGAGGTATTCCAGGTCTCTTGGGTTGAACGACTGAGTCGATCGCGGTACACCCTATCCCAGGCGAGACGAAAGGATGAATCATAGAGCAGGCGAGCAATACGAAAGACAAGCGATCGACTCAAAATTTTCTTCGGCACATCGCCTGAAAAATCTAAAGCCAGCTTCCCTTGACTGATTTCGTTCCGGGTGATCACTCGCTCAAAATAATTCGGTTCTAGTAACCCAAAGGCAAGTGTTTTATTAGGAAGCAAAAACGCCCGAATACATTCCAGCACTGGAATCACAATGGTAACGGTTTGCTCAGTCTGAAATCTGACGCAGTACTCTGCCAAATTGTTTTCACCCTGAAGCAGGTAGTTTGCCAGTGTTGGAATAGTACTTGCTCTAGCTAAGGTTGCAGTAGACGAATCAGGAATCACCAGCTTAAATACTTTCCCTTCCGCTTCATTCCATACAGGTTGCCCCATCTGAAACACCTGCCCTAATCGTAACCAGGGCATAAGCCCCCACGGAAAATCAACTTCTCTGAACTCACCTGACTTTTGCTTGAACACTGCTGTCGTTCGCCATTGTCGGTACATAGATTCCCGCCAGGGCATCGTAACCACCAGAGAGTGACTTGTTCATCGTCATCAAAGAGCCATTCGTTGAGGCGGACAATCTCTGTCATACTGAGATGAAATGTGTTCTAAAGATACTAGTGCTCTACTGATAGCATTTTCTACTGAAGGTAGCAATTCGATCTCTGGACGTAAACCGGCTCGACGGGTAAATCGCCATCTTAGGGGACAAACGCCTTCTTGCACATAGCACTCTAAAACCCATTGGATGCGTCGAAGCGCAAATGCTTCTCGTGTTTCAGCTAGCTCACTCAATGCCTTCGATGTCCAAGGGAGTTTGTCAGCGTGCTTTTGAATCAGTGCTAATTGTCCAAGTTCTCTAGCGATCGCGGCAACTGTTACCTGACACGGTTTCCCTGCCTGCTTGTATAAATTAGTCGCAACAGATTTCACTGCTTCTGCGAGTTCAATATCTCGGTGCTCCCAGTTAACCCGCAGGAACGGTGAGGCTGCTTGTTTTTTGGCTGGCATATTAGCTTCCAACCATTCACGATCATTGCGTCGCAGCCATGCGTAAACTCTCTGAAATTGGTTTTTCAGTATAGTTCTTCCTGACGCAGGATTGTCTCTTCGCGCAGCTAGCCATTCTGCTCTGTAGTCCTCCAAGCTAACCTTTGAGACTGTTTTCTGAGTCTTTAAGGAAGAAACAAGTACCCGATGACTTTTGTTAGTCTGCCGCTTGCTCTGACGTGGGAAGGGCAATTCCAGTGCCGCAGCGTGTAATTTGACAGTAGTTGGATCAACGCCAAGCTGCCGTGCCATTGCTCGCAGACTGACGGTTGAGTCTGCCCAAAGGTTCTTTAGCTTCTCTTCCCAAATGGAGCCAAAAGCTCGAACCTTCGTTATACGGAATGGATCTTCTTGGGTTTCATCTGGGCCAGTACGGCAATACATGAAGCCACAGGAGCAATAAAATGTACCCACTGGTTTTCCATGATCTTGAGTGTAAGTAATTTCACAAGTTTGGATTACAGGTTGATGAAAATGAGGAGCCGCTTGATTTAGACAAAGCCAGGGTCCCTTACCAAAGGGCTTAAACTGATGAGGAACCTGGAAGAATGACGCGGCTACGTGGTTCAGGAATTGGATCAATAACAGGTGATGTAAAGGATGCTGAGATCCTTTGGGCGATCGTACCAACCGAAACAACCAGCTATGTTGGCTTTCAGTATCAATTTCACATTGAAGGCTTTGTAGGAAATCGTTTGGATAGAACTGACAGAACTCTCTGAGTAGATCGCTAACCCGTACCCTACCGCTATAGGTAGCAAGCCCTCGCTCTGCAAGAAGCTCGCGATAGCGTTTCGACAGCACCTCTAATCCCGGTGGGGAGGTGGTCTGTTTTAGCAACCAAGCAGCATCCTGAGCTATTTTCAGTAGAATCTCATGATGGGGATTCAGCAGACTGAATGAGCGTGACTTTGGCAATTGAATGCCCTGCTCTGCTGCAACAAACTCATGCCGCGTTTGAGGATTCTGAATCCGAACTTGGCTATCCAGCAGACGAACGTTGTGTTCGGGGCAAACCTCGACTCCTGGTAGTTGGTGAAGACGGTGCCAATAGGGCTCACCGAATTCTTGTTTATCTTGCCGCACGCAAAGAGGACAAAACCTGAGCCACTCTGGAGGCTGAACGGTGCTTGCCATGACACCAGAACGCATCTTAATGGCGGGTCCTCGTGCTCCTTCCATATCAGCCAAAAGTTGCTGCGCTTGTTCGGGATGCAAGAAAGGTGCGAAGAACGGGAAAAGCGTATGACGATTGATTAAACGTTCAACTGTGTGTGGGCTACCAGGCGGTAAGGCTGAAACGAGACTGCCAACGTTACTGGGTAAATCAACAACCGCGATCGCTGCCTCATCTCCAAACAACTCTCGTATGGTTCCCTTCTTGTTGGGATACTGCACCCGTTGATGAAAACGAGCACAAATGCTGTACAGCAACTCATCTGGATAAGGATTGGGAAAGCATCCGATCATCAAGACGCCTCCTCCAACAGGTATTCAGTAGCAGGACGAATGAGTCCTGCTTGCCGAAGGGCTTCATAGGCACTAAGCTTTTGCTTTTCTCCCGATGCCGCGATCTCAGGTAAACTTCCTTCCAAGGGAGCAGTTTTTTTACGTCTTCTAGAAACTTTTTGGACGGCTTCAGTGGCCGCTATCGGCGCTTCTGTTGCATCAACGGCGGTTGGTGGCAATTGCCTGTCGAGATTGTTTATTCGCGTAGCGGTTGATGCTTGACCTTGTTCAGCTCTACTTAATTGATTTTGGGCATCCTGCAAAAACTGATCGATGTCAATGGGATGAACATCCTCAACGCTGGTAAGAAGCCGAGTGTCTTTGTTTTTTAGGGCTTGTAGAATAGGGTACGCCAACCGTAGGCTCTCTTTAGCCACTAGTCGAATTCCTTGCTCGGTTACAGCTTCTTCGCCATTTGTGATCGCCCGAATCTGAGCCAGCATGTAGACCTTAATGGCAAAGTCAGTAATACCTTGCGTTTCCTCATACAGCGCATCGCGCAGTTCCTGTGTCGAGCGAGATTGCTTTTTAACATACTGGTATCCCCATAAACATCTCACAATCCATTTCCAATCCTTGTCATTCTTCATCCTGTCCCAGACAAGGTCACCCTGCCCTGTACCTCTACGGGTTTGTCGAAACTCTCCATTAAGCACAGAAATTGCTTTATAGGTGCCGACAAGCACGACTGGTAACCCAATCGTGTTGATTAACTGAACAAAAAAGTTCAGCATTTTGCTGGAACCGCCACTTTTAGCTTGGCTAAGGTGCTGGATTTCATCAATGACTAGTACACCGATCGAGTGAAGAGACGCAACCAGAGCCATACGTGGGAGCAGTTCGTCTACTGTTTTACGACCCCCCGCATAGTTGTCGTAGTAACGAGTGCCGAGCAGGTCATCTACTGCCTGGAAAAAGTTTAAGCATAAGCCCTTGATTGAACCATCGAATGGGCAGTCTAGCTTGAGCCAGACAATTTGTGTGAAACTGAAATCGCGATCGTGATAGTGACTATGGAGGATAACCTGCGGATACAAAGACAGAATCGCTTCTATCGCCGTGGTCTTACCAACTCCGCTAATACCAACAATAGTAAATCCTGTTGCAGTTGAACGAGGGGATTGGCGAACTGTGCCTAAAGAGTGAACCCGCAACTGCACATCTCCCCAAAAACCTGTGATTGCGGGATTCCGTGCCTGGTATCCTAGCCGAATCATCCGGGAAAACCGTTGTTCCAGATCAAAATGAATCGGTAAAGGAGCAAAAAACTGCAAAGTATTTTGAATCAAATGTAGCCGAAGATAGGCAGGCATCTTACGATGCTCTTCGTCATACTCTGGATAGAATGCAAGACGTTCTGCAGTTTCATCCTGGGTGAAGATAGGAGGGAGAGCTTCAATCAGGGGATTACCTTGATAGTTTGGAATGACCGGGTCTAGGTAAGTTGCCTGTTCAACTCTACCCTTTCCTACCAAAAGAGACGGGATGTGTTGGCTACTCATCATCATCGCTCCACATTTTTGGACGCAGTTTATGCAGTTTTTCGATTAGTTGGGATTGCGAAACATGGGTTGAGTCCTCTTGATTATCAATTGTCTCAGCGTCTGAACCTTCATACTGAGGCTCTTCAGCATCCTTGTCTGGTTCTGGTTCTGAAGCTTCAGTTGGCACAATCAGAGGAATCACCTTACCGGAATGAGCAGGAAGTGGCTTTTCTCCCAATTTCCAGGCTTGGGCTTCGCGTTCCATGTCGCGTTCTTCTTGGCGATTCGGACGGATGCCTTTGATGCGCGATCGCTTACTCTGCCCTGTCACCTGCTCCAGCGCTGTCGAGGTTTGTTCCTGACCTTCATTCATAATCTGCTCCATTTGAGCATTCAGGGCAGCGCTAGATTGCTGCTTGCGGCTTCTAGACAACTCCTTCTGCTGCTTACGGATTTCAAAGTAGTCAAGAGTTTCGTACCAATCCCGTCCTCGGAAGGCATGTTCTGCGTCAATCAACTGGCAACACTCCAGACGTTGTCCTCCATCAAGACGCAAATAGATATCGGTTAGGCTACGAGGATCATAAGCCACATCAATTTTCCAGCCTCCTCGTTCTCTAGCCCTTACAAACCACTGCTCTCGTAAAGCCAAGTCGCAAGAGTAAAATAAGCCCTGAAACCGAATACCGCGATAAGTAACAGAAACTCGCTCAGAAGGTAAAAGGTTCAAGCGCAGAATGTCACGGGACTTAACCCTCAGGTGTCCTGCCCGGTTACGAATACCCCAGTTCCATAGGTCTAGGGGATATGGCTCAACGTGCTCTTGGATCATGAACTCATCCATGCGATACCAATCCATCCGGTGTTCTTTGTTATGGTCTAAAATCGCAAGAATCATGAGCTTCCGGAATTGATGCAAATCCAGCACAGCATCAAGGCGGTAGTCATTCTCTCCACGTTCACGCGGTTTATAAACAGCCCCTGGCATCCAATGAATGACTTTGTCATTACTCAAGCGGAAGTTGCGCTCTACGATCCCTTTCCAATCTGCACGGTAAGGAGGGGTATTGGAAATAGTTACATCCAATGCTTTAACGAGGTTATCAGCGTTGTAGCCCTCTAGCTCTCCCCGATCAGCAATGATGACTTCCGACAAATGATGGCAAGGCCAGTCTTCCTCCGTAATCTCAACTCCATATTCTTGACAGAACGCGACTTTGTCTACCGCCGCATTTTCTAACGCCTGCATTGCCCCTAGCCAACTTGGACCTTCCAAGGTGACACTTAGCCCAGTAATCATGCGGCTAAAAACGTCAATCAGAACGTAAATAACAGGGCGACCGATAATGCGGGTGCGATCAAGCGAACTGACTAGATAAATGTCTCCAATCGTGGCATCTATCTGGTAGATGGAGCCTGGACCGAAAGCCATCTGAGTTGAATCTCCCAGTACCTCACGATGGCGCAGATTATAACGGCGTTTTCCTTCTCGTGAAGTCAGAGCATGGGTTGCATCCCGCTCTTTCTCATACCAATAGCGAAATTGACCAAACGTAGGTAGTTCATGAGCTGGTGGCAGACAAGGAATCAAGGCCCCATCAGAAGAAAGCGTGTAGCCTTTATGAAAATGCTTCTCCAATGTTTTCTGAAATGCATCCTGCAGCGTTCGTCCCTGAGCATTCTCATAGAATTGGCGAATGCCTCGATTAAACTTCTCTCGTATTTTGCCATCTACATTTACCCCTACGGGCATTTGAGTGACTTTACTGATTTTGCTTGGGCGTCCTCGCTTTTTCTGTCGGCTTTGACGTTCTTTCCCAGGCGCACCGCATTTATCAAAGAGAGGTAAGAGCGCATTTCTGGTCTGTCCTCCCTGCCAGTAACGCCTGAGATACTTATAAAGAGTCATTTTTGTGCAGCCTGTCTTTTCCACCCAGGCATTCAAAAGTGTTCCACGACCGTGGGAAAAGAAGATACGCCCATCTTTGTCCCCTACCAAAGGGGCAATGACCTCCCACGCTTGGTCTCTCCGTTCTCGGTGCTTTTGGGGGATAGTATCCTCAGGCTTGAGGAGAGAAGCATAAGGATCAATCTCTAAAACATGAGCTTGCTGTGTCGCGATCGCCTCTTCCAAATCTGTACATTTCTGCCAAATAGGAAGTGCTTTAGGGTTCAACAGCTCAATTGTGGCTACATCTGTGTAGGAAGGATCAATCCAGAGTAAGCGTTCCACACGCGAAGTTTCAGTATCGTCCTGCCATTCCAGAAGCATATTTACAAAAAGCTTCATCCCACACCTCCGATCGCCTCGTGCAAGCCTGTTGACAGGGTCGAAAGGAGTTTGAGTGTCTTGCTGGGTTGGATACGCTGGCTTAGATCAATATGCCATCGTCGATTAGCAATCAAATAACGCACAATTGACAGGCTAGTACCAGGAGAGAGACCTAGCTGGTCATCACATGCGTTTGTAATCTTAGTTAGTGCTATTCTCCCTTCCAGAACCTGAGGCGTTAGCACTGTTTCGATCCGTGTGGTATCACCTTGAGTTAATGGAGCAAAAGCTTCAAGCCAGTAACACGAGCGCAACCATTTGAGGTTTTCAACCAAGGTTTTAGAAATTTCTTTCTCAGTAACAACTCCCCAATCGATGTTTCGGTGCTTCCAGTAAAGTCGCTCAATCTCCAGCTTCTCTAAAGTGCGTTGTGATTGCAGGTCAGCAGCAGGTTTGATGGCACGAGCTTGTTCTATCTCACGATCGCTCTGCTTTAAGGTGATCAAAAAATCCGTGGTCATCACTACGGATTGTTGAGTTTCAGGATCAGTAGGATGAGCATA
Organism: Stenomitos rutilans; assembly: GCF_059505485.1. Taxonomy (NCBI): domain Bacteria; kingdom Bacillati; phylum Cyanobacteriota; class Cyanophyceae; order Leptolyngbyales; family Leptolyngbyaceae; genus Stenomitos; species Stenomitos rutilans. The sequence goes on along the minus strand of NZ_JCACKR010000094.1, from coordinate 31,028 downwards.
CCCGCATTGTTCTGCAATTTGCTGGGTTTCCTCTAACGGCAGCAAGGGAAACTGCTCCCGGATATCTACCACTAGTTGCGACCAATCTAGAACGAAGAGGTAGCTAGCCTCCAGTTGGCTCATCAGGTGATGATCTCTGCCGGTCTTCCAGCCTTTGGCTCGACTAGCTAGTCCTTGCGAAGGAACATCCTGAATTCGCAGCCAAGGTTGGTAGTCAGCCCTTCTCCCCTCCCCTCGGCCTCCCTTCAGTCGTTTTTCAATCTTCTGCTGGTCAGTACCGCGATTACGTTTAGCCATTGGATAAAGTCATTCAGCAAATCTAGAAACTCTGAATGTGGGAAATACTCCACTCCTACAACGTTTCCAGCTTACAGTAAAAGTATAAGACTTTATTTGCTAGTATCCAACTTTATTTCTCAGTCTATGACTTTATTTGCTAGTACCCAACTTTGTTTGCGTTTTACATATCCATGAGCGATGCCCGTAGGGTTTACTCAACTGTAACGCTCTTTGCCAAGTTTCTTGGCTGATCAACGTCTAAGCCTCTGCGTGCCGCAATGTGATAGGCCAGCAGTTGCAGGGGAATCACCGTGACGATCGGCGATAGCAGTTCATCCACATTAGGCACTGGAATCAACGTATCGAAGGTTTCAGCGGCTTCGTGTTCATCCATCGGCGTGACCCCAATGAGTCGTGCATCCCGCGCTTTGGCTTCCTGCGCGTTGGAGAGCACTTTTTCAAATACTGTTCCTGGCATGGCGATCGCGACGACTGGCACCTTGGCATCCAGTAGCGCGATCGGCCCGTGCTTCATTTCACCAGCCGGATAGCCTTCCGCATGGATGTAGCTGATTTCTTTGAGTTTCAGCGCACCTTCCAGGGCGATCGGGAAGTTGATGCCCCGTCCCAAAAAGATGAAATCTTGCGTTTCGGCAAAATCGTGCGCAAGTTGCTCAATGTAGCGTTCCTGACCTTCAAGCACCACTTCAATATGGGCTGGGAGTTGCTGCAAGCCCTCCAGTAATTGTGCAAGCTGGGTAGGCGCGATCACCTGACGATGCTGTGCCAGATCGATCGCCAGACAGTAAAACGCCATCAATTGCGCGACGAACGTTTTTGTAGCGGCCACACCGATTTCAATACCCGCATGGGTATCAATAATATGGGGCACCAGATGCCCCAAGGAACTCTCTGGACGATTGGTAATGCCTAACAGCCGCGCTTGAAAATCGGCTGAGTGCCCCGATCGACGTTCCTTTTCCATTGCCAGTGCCGCCAATGTATCGGCGGTTTCACCCGATTGTGTGACGCCGATGGTGAGGGTGTGAGGGGTGAGGGGTGAGGGGGCATAGCGAAATTCGGATGCATACTGCACAGAGGTGGGAATCTCAGCAATTTGTTCTAGCAAATACTTACCAACCAGTCCGGCATGCCAACTGGTGCCACACGCTACGATCTGAATATGTTGCAAATCGGTATACAGGTCAGCAGGCAGGTTCAGGCGAATGGGCGAATGGGTGTGATCAGCGGCTGTCCAGGCAGTATCAAGGTAGGCTTCCAGGCACGATCGCACGACTCCAGGCTGCTCGTAGATTTCCTTCAGCATGAAGTGCTTAAAGCCCTGCTTCTCCACCATCACAGGGTTCCAGTTCAGCGTCCGGGGTGTTTTTCGCAGCCGTTGTCCTTCAAAGCTATAGACTTCAACGCCCAGGGGTGTCATCCGTGCCAGTTCGCCATTATCCAGAGTGAGCACTGCACGGGTATAGGGCACGATCGCAGGCGTATCCGACGCACAGTAAAACTCGCCCTGCCCAAAACCAATCACCACTGGAGCCTGTTGCCGCGCCACAATCAATTCATCGGGGTAATCGGCAGAAATAACGGCGATCGCAAACGCTCCTTCCAACCGATTGACCACCTGCCGCACCGCTTCTAAAAAGGGCGATGGTTGAATCGAAACTAAAGGGCTGGTTTCCAGGCTCTCAGCCTGCTGTAATACTTCGGCAATCAAGTGTGGCACGACCTCTGTATCGGTATCAGAGCGAAACTCGCAGCCACGCTCTTTCAGCTCTTCGCGCAATTCGCGGTAGTTTTCAATAATGCCGTTCTGGATGACTGCTATCCGCATCGACATATCCATATGAGGATGGGCGTTATATTCTTCTGGCTTACCGTGAGTAGCCCAGCGCGTATGGGCAATGCCAATGCGCGCTGGATTCTCTTCGCCTGCGAGTTTTGATTCGAGGTTGTGCAGTTTCCCTTTGGCACGAACACAGTGGATCTCGCCTTCCAGCACGGTAGCAATGCCCGCAGAATCATATCCGCGATATTCCAGCTTACGCAGCCCTTCGAGCAAAATACCGCTTGCTGCTTGGGTGCCAATATAGCCAACAATTCCGCACATCTGGAGTCACTCCTGCCGAGCCTACATAAGCGCTAATATACTCCGTTTTCTTAACCTCTAGAGGAAGAGGCGTAAGGGGAGAGGCGTGAGGGGATGAGGATGAGGGATGAAAGGCTATAAGGATGAAGGGAAGAGTTTTGAGTTTTGAATTGCGCCCTCTGCTTCCCCTGCCTTCTTGACCCGACACCTAACGGTTGCTTGAGCGGCTGTAAACAACCTCGAACTCAGAACCAGCCAGTTAAGCAGTGCGCTCCAAACGAACGATTATGCACGTTTGCAGGCGGAGACAGCAGAGGGCGCGAAACTACCAAACGTGACTGCTTTAAGCCCTAAATCTCGAATTGAATTGTTATGAAGCTGAACGTTTGTCATGCCATGATGCTCAAAATAGTTTGCATATTCAACTTGATAGACGATATCTGACAAAACGACCGTACCATTTGGTTTGAGGACTCTGACAATTTCATCGAGTGCTTTTCTGCGATCGCTTTCGGCTTCTATGTTATGAACCGCCCAACTTGAGAGCACTACATCAAAGTAGTTTGCTGGAAAAGGTAACTGACGCATATCGGCTGTTTTGACTTCAACACGCTCTGTAACCCCTTCGGTCGCCGCATTTGATAGTGCAGCAGCAGCACTATTGCTAGCTTGATCATGCTGTTGCCATACGTCGATACCGATAGCCTTGCCAGTCGTAAGGCGGTTTGCAGCCCCGATCATCATTAAACCTCGTCCGCAACCGACATCAAGCACAAGCTCATAACCTGACCACTGCACAAGATTCAGGAGTTTATCTCTGTCTTTTAACTTCATGACCTTACTGCCATACAGCATGAAGCAACCCATGCCAAGCAAGTAGGTGGCTGTCATACCCAATAAAGTACTGACGGCTATTTTGGGAGTTTGCCCTAAGATTGATGAGAACAGTACGACAAGTAAGAGTACGAGTGACACTGTACCAGCGCCAAAAAAGAAGCGCACAAGACCGGGCGCATCAATGCCGTAATCCGGGTTGCTTTGAACACTTTCAGCCGCCATTAGCTTTGTGTCTCATTAGAAACAACTGAGATAAAAATAGTACATTTGCTCACATTGTTCAAGTGCTATCAGACGCGATTTCTACCTGGTTTTTCAAATTCTTGCGGCGTAACATCTGTACGATACTTCACTCGGTTTTAATCCCAAGCACCAGCGTTGTGGATGCCATATTCCGATCGCAGCGATGCCAGATCACGATCGAGCACCGTTTCAGGATCGATCGCGGCATCGATTTTTTTGTGTACTGTAAAACCCTGCTTGACTCCCTTCAGGTACAGTTGGCAGACCTGCACAGGATTGTGATAGATGCCGCCCCAAGCTTTTCCTTGAATTGATTGCCACAACAGTTCTAAAAACACCACAAAGCTTTGGGCGTAGTAGTACCAGGGACGTTTCCAGGTCAACGAGGTGAGCAAAAAGCCGATGAGTTGGAGTTCTTGTTCTAGCGCCGTGCTGTAGCCCGTAACGACGTGCATGATGTCGTGCCGTTGCATATCGCACCAGGGAATACACATAATGCCAACCCAGAGATCCTGGTCGCGCACAAAGTCGGGGTTTGCCTGGTAGTAGCGTTCTAGCCCCTGTCGTAATGTGGTTGCTTGTTGAGGTGGTTCAATGGGCAAACTGAGGGTATCGATCGTGTCCATTGTCTGATTTTAATTGAGCATTATGATTAGTCTGCTCAAAATCAGTTGAGAAGTCATTGCATTTGTGACAGCGGATAAAACTGGCACAGATTTATGTCAAGATCTACGCAGAATTACTAGAGTCAATTTATCGAATTTATGGTTAAGTTAGAGCTTTTTGAAAGCGATGAAGCTGGTTTTTAGGCTTCACCGATCAGTCTGTTTTACTTTAGCCATCTTTGGGCATCTTTTCTACAGGATACTTGATTCACTGGCTTCCAAAAAGTTCCGAAGTAATCAGACCTGTTGGCGATGCCATGTAGAAGTGAGTGTTTCAGACTTAGAGAAACTTCTGAGTGTTTAAATTGGGGCGCGATCGCCCCTGAAACTTAACCTTTTCACAAAACGAGTCACATATGCACGGTGTATTCATTAATAGCATCGGCAAGTTTTTGCCTGGAAATCCGATCACTAATGACCAAATGGAAGACTATTTAGGAAAGGTGAATGGTCGCCCTTCCAAAGTCAGACATCGCATTCTCAAAAGTAATGGTATTCAGCAGCGCTATTATGCTCTGGATCAGCAACAGCAAACCACTTACAGCAATAGTCAGATGGCCGCGATCGCCGTTCGTGATGCGATTGCAAGCGCTAATTTGGAACCCGGTGCGATCGACCTCCTAGCGACTGCAACCAGTTGGTCAGACCTGCTCGTTCCTGGCTTTGGCAGTATGGTACACGGCGAATTGTCGGAGTTGCTGCCCATCGAGATTACGTCTAACCAGGGTGTGTGCTGTGCAGGAGTAGCAGCGCTGAAATATGCGGCATCACAAGTGAAATTGGGTGAAAAGAGAGCGGCGATCGCGGTTGCATCTGAACTGCCATCGCGTCTTTTCAAACACACTCATTTTGAAGCAGAAGCAAGCGTTAAAGCAGGAAAACCCCTTAGTTTTGATACCGAGTTTCTGCGCTGGATGCTGTCGGATGGTGCAGGTGCTTTCCTGATTCAAAGTCATCCAAATACTTCAGGAATTAGTTTGAAAATTGAGTGGATTGAACTCATTTCCCATGCCAATGCTTACCCTGTTTGCATGTATGCTGGAACCGAAAATGAGACCACTCAAAAAAGTTGGATGGACTATCCATCTTATCTGCAAGCGGCGGCGGCGGGCGCCATAAACCTACGCCAAAATATTCGACTCTTAGATAATGTCATCAAGCTGGGTGTGGAAGGTTGGCTGAAATTAATCGAACGGGGTCGCGTGCAGCCTGATGAAATTGATTGGCTTCTGTGTCACTACTCCTCTCACATTTTTCGAGGGCAAATCGTTGAGCTGCTGGAAAAAGCAAACTGCATGATTCCTGAAGAGAAATGGTTTACCAATCTCTATACTCGCGGCAATACAGGCTGTGCATCCATTTATTTGATGCTGGAAGAATTGTTTCACTCTGGCAAACTGCAACCGGGTCAAAAAATCTTCTGCTTTGTGCCCGAAAGTGGACGGTTTACGACGGCGTATATGATGTTGACGGTAGTGGGGCAGAAGGCAGAGGGGACAGGGGAAGCAAGGGAAGCAGAGGAGGCAGGGGAAGCAGAGGAAGCAAGAGAGGCAGAAGATAACAACATTAGAAGGAATCAAGATTCAGGAGTCACTCAAGTGTTAACAACTAACAACCAACAACTGGCAACTACATCCCCCACACCCCACACCCCATACCCCATACCCGAAGAACCCGTCTCCGCCTACCTGTTGCGTCAACTGGCTCTCATCTGGTTGGAGTTTGAGCGTGAGATTCGTTCTGTGCCCATTGTGCGCAAATTGCATCGGGGTGAGTTTACGGTAGATGACTACAAAGCGATGTTGCGAAATCTGCGTCCGCAGGTAGTGGAAGGAGCACGGTGGATTGCCCGTGCTGCATCGAATATGACGGATTTTCGGTTGCGATCGACCTTCATTGGTCATGCTCAGGATGAACACCGTGACTATCAAATGTTAGAGCGCAATTACGTTTCGGTTGGCGGAGTGTTGGAGGAGATTGTGAATGCGGAAAAGAACATTGGCAGTGAGGCACTGTCGGCGTTTATTTTCCATCAGGCATCGCGCGAAAATCCGGTAGACCTGTTGGGCAGCATGTTTATCATTGAAGGGCTAGGCAATAACTTAGCCGCGAAGTGGGCAGAGCAGATCAAAGAAACACTGGGGCTAAAGGATGAACAAGTGTCGTTTTTGGGCTATCACGGCGCAAATGACGAAGCGCATCTGGGCAAGCTGAATGAATTGATTAACGCGGAATGGATGACGCAGGAAATTGCCGATCGCATTCTGAAAACGGCGCGAGTGACTGCCCGACTCTACCGACTGCAACTTGAGGAGATTCGCTAATGGAACCGGAGTACTGGCTGACACCGTTTAAGCTTTGTCTGGCTATCAGTTGTACTCTGGTGCAGCCTGAGGTTGGGCGATCGCAACGCCCGGTGCTTAAACCACCTTCAGTCAATACTCCTGGAACGATTGCAGTCCCTACCGAGGTCGTTGAACTGAGCAATGCTCGCAAGGAGTATCAACGCTACCAGCAGTTATATCAGGAAGGTGCGGTTTCTCGTCAACAGCTTGATCAAGCCGAAAGTAATTACAAAGCGGCTCAGAGGCGATACAACCAACGACAGCAGTCTCAACGTCTGCAACGCTCTGAATTAGAGCGGGCATCGCTTGAAGCCGAATTAGCACAGGCAGAAGCCTACTTTCAAGAACGACAACGTATTTATCAGCGTGCTCAATCGTTATATCAGGAAGGCGCGATTGAGCGTCAGCAGTTGATACGGGCGGAGCAGTACTACAAAGACGCGTTGACCAGCCGCGAAACGCTACGCCAAAAGCTACGATCGCAACCTTAATTCAGGTGCGTCTACTAACACCTACTTCTACATTTTTTGATCACTGCTATGAGCCAAGCCGAACTGATCTCACAAGCGTTAGATACTGCCGTCTCTTCGCAGGCTGCACAACCATATATCCCAAGACCGCACGATCGCCAGAATCCCAATGCGTGGGATGCGCTCTATGTGGATCAGGCAATTCCGGTAGACCCGATCGCCAAAGGTTACATGATTCGGGATTTGCGAAATTGGACGCGCAGTTATTTATTAGTGCCGATCGCGTTTATTGCAAATGTGCTGCTGGCGATCATTATGACGGTAAAGCGACTGTTGCCCTTTCAGTTCAGCAACTATACGCTGATGCATCGATCGGCAGCCTGGTTTCTCAATACCTTCGTGTCGCCGGAAGCCTGCTATCTCATCGTGCGGCATATCTGCCTCGGTTCCAATATCGTCAATTTCTTGATTGACAATGGCCCTGATACCAACATTGAAAAATCCCAATTGTATCCCTGCACTATTGATGATTTGGCAAACAATGCGTTTTTAGAACACGATCTGATTCTCTACAACTTCGTGCTGGATTACAGCAAGGCGCAGCGCGAAAACCCTCATTGGATACAGCAGGTACAGGCACGCGGATTGAATTTTGACAGCATCAAACCCGTCCAGGTAAATGTGTATTTCACAAAGCGTCGCTGGTTACGCATATTGGATCTGGAATCAGCGATCGAACTGTTCAAGGTCTTCTATTCGCTCTGTCTCACCAGCGATGAATTTGAACGGGCTGTGCTGTCTCTGGAATTTGACGAAAACTTTGGTTGCTACATCAGTGCCCTCACCGGGGACTACAACTGGAACCACGTCATCACCAACCGTCATCCGCTAGCTCCCGAAAGCCCCTTTGCAGCAGCACGCAATCTTTTACTGCACGGCATCATTTCAGAATATTTGCACCGTTACTTGGAGTTAAGAAAGGAGATGGCGCAAACGGCTAGCGATCGCTAATCGCTCCGTCTGAGTCGATCGCTTGAACCTCGATCGTTTGTTTCACATTCTCCAACTGGTCGTTTCGCTCTTTCAACGCCGCATTTTCTTGCTCCAGCGATGTTTTCAAGCGTTCAAGCTCGCGATTGCGCTCTTCTAAACCAGCTAATTGTTTATTCGCCCGCATACGGCGGATGCCGCGTCGTGCACTGTTCCACAGGCTGAGTAACCCGATCAATGCTGCGCCAACGAGGGCAGACACCACAATGACCAGAGACAGCGAGATGTTACCGCTTTCGAGGGTGAAGAATCGGACATTCACAGGCTGGGGGTTTTGCACCCCAAAGAGAACCATGATGATGGAAAGCGCAATCATCAGAATGAGTACGAGAATGCCCATAGCAGCGACTTAGTGAGGACTGAGGATAGAGTCGATCGTACCACTCTGTGCTAAAGGCGTTGGTTAAGCAAACAACTCTGCAACGGGAATGGTGAAGCCTTGCAGGATGGTTTGAGTGTTCACAGTTTCAGCTTCGGTGAAGATCAGAGACTTCTCGGCTGTGATGATAATGACGATCGCATTCTCAGGAAACAGTAACCAGACCTCCTCACAGCCCGATCGCAAATACTCCCGCGCCTTGCTAAATAGTTCTTCTGCCTTGTCATCTGGTGAAGCGACTTCTCCAATCAATGGATAGCTCTGAGGAAAAATATTTGGTTGTCCATATTGCGCTAGCAGTTCAGCCGTGAGATATGCCACATCGGGGCGGCGCTTTTGCTGATCCGTTCGGCAAGGTGCTTCTGGATAAGGCTTTCCACCTTGTCCACTGGAAATGATGTAACTTCTCCAGGCATAAACCAGATTTCCCTGCGCGGCTGCATGATTTATTGTCACGTCTGTTTTCTCAACTAGCTCCCCATCAACTTTTTCCATACCTTCTGGTACTTCGTCGTAGCGATCGAGCGGTAACGCTGGAGCATCAAAGTCTGCTTCGTCGATCGCGGCAGAGGTGGTCGGAGTTGTCGCCATGTTCTAGACCTGCATCGCTGAACTCTGTCCCTCTATTATGTAAGGTGCAGTCAGTGAATAGATGACAGTGGTAAGCAATCCCGTTTCAACCCCAGCCGATCGGCTTTCAGAAGCCATTACGCAACTCCGTAGCCTTACCCAACGCAGCATTCAAGCCGATTGGCGCTACTGCGATGACGATCTCCCGATCGCCCAGGCAACCCAACCTGGCACCTGGCAGAATTGGTCGATCGCGCCCCTCAACGAGAAAGACCACATCGTTTGGGCGAAGGGCAAACACGTCCGCTGGCTCGGTCAAGTTATTACGGTGCCCCATTATTTACAGCAGTTTTCAGATGAATACGCCACGCTTGCAGATTTTCTCAGCCCCCTAAATCCCCCAATTCTGGGGGACTTTGACTCTGATTCCCCCCAGAATTGGGGGGCTAGGGGGGCAAAAGCGGCTATGACAGGCTACCCACTTGCAGGGCTGACCCTCCGCCTCGCTGTCACCTGGTGGGCAAACAAAGCCGCACTCTTCGTCAACGGTGAACTCGTTCAGGAAGGCGACATCTTCGATTGCGTCACTCGCATCCTGCTCAGCGAAGCCGTCACACCAGGAGATACCTTCGCGATCGCCATTCGCCTCGTCAGCCCCGGACACGACGACGGTGCCCTCGTGCGATCGGTCTGCCATTACGAGTCCTCCACCAACATTCCTGAACCCAGCTTCATCGCCGACGAACTCAACATTCTCCGCCTCTACCTCCAAACCTTCGCCCCCGAAAAACTCAATCTCCTAAACGAAGCCATCACCACGATCGACTGGTCATCTCTCCTCCCCCACACCCCACACCCCACACCCTACACCCCTTCTCTCTTCGATCAATCCCTGGCAAACTTACGCGATCGCCTCCTCCCCCTCTCCCCCCTCCTCAAACAGCGCCGCATTCGTCTCCTCGGACACGCCCACCTCGACATGGCATGGCTCTGGACAGTCGCCGAAACCTGGAACGCTGCCGAACGCACCTTCGAGTCTGCCCTGAACCTGCAAAACGACTTTCCCGAACTCACCTTCTGCCATTCCACCCCCGCTCTGTACGAATGGATCGAGCAGAATCGCCCTGCAATGTTCGAGCAGATACGACAGGCGATCGCAGCCGGATGGTGGGAACCCGTCGGCGGACTGTGGGTCGAGCCAGAACTCAATATCATCAGCGGTGAATCAATGGTGCGGCAGGTGCTCTACGGTCAGCGCTACTTTCAGGAGAAGTTTGGCAGCATCAACCGTATGGCGTGGCTACCCGATAGCTTTGGCTTCACCTGGCAGCTCCCGCAAATCCTCAAGCAGGGCGGCATCGATTACTTCGTCACGCAAAAACTACGCTGGAACGACACCACAAAATTCCCCTACGAAGTCTTCCAGTGGCAGGCACCCGATCGCACCGAAATCTTCAGCCTCATGTCCGCCCCGATCGGTGAAGGCATCGATCCCATCAAAATGGCAACCTACGCCTGCGACTGGGAAACCAAAACAGGCATTCCCGACGTTCTGTGGCTCCCCGGAGTCGGCGATCATGGCGGCGGACCCACCCGCGATATGCTCGAAATCGCCCGTCGCTGGCAGCGATCGCCCTTCTTCCCCCAGCTAGAATTCTCCACGGCTCTCGACTATCTGCAAGACCTCGAAGCACATTACACGCCTAGTGTAACCACAGACTTGAGGGGTAAAGCGCAACGCGCGATCGCTCAAGCTCAAACAGTCATAAACGAGCCTCTAATACTCACTAACGAGTCTTTGATACTCTCGAACGAGCCTTTGACACTCTCAAACGAATCTTTGAACCTCAACCACGAGGCTCCAACACTCTCCAACGAGGCTCCAACACTCTCGAATGAGTCTTTACTACTCTCGAATGAGTCTCCAAACCTCATTAACGAGTCTTTATCACTCAATCAGGAGGCTTCAACACTCTCGAATGAGTCTTTAACACTCTTGAATGACTCTCAAATACTCAACGACGAGTCTCAAACACTGACCAACGAAGCTCAGAACTCCAACGCCCAACCTCCCCACTCCCCACTCCCTACACCCCACTCCCTCCCCCTCTGGCACTCCGACCTCTACCTCGAATTCCATCGTGGTTGCTACACTACCCATGCTGATCAAAAGTGGTGGAATCGACGGTGCGAACAATGGCTTTACTGGGCAGAACTCTATGCATCGCTGGCGACGATCGCCACTCATGCTCCCTATCCCAAAGCAGAGATAGAGACGGCATGGGAAAAAACTCTCTTCAATCAATTCCATGACATTCTCCCTGGTTCCTCAATTCAAGCGGTATTTGAAGATGCGAATAAAGCATGGGCTGACGTTGCTAAATTAACAGACATCAGAGAAGAGGCACTGAAAGCGATCGCATCCCAAATTTCTCTGCCATCACCACCACACCCCAGCGCTAGAGCAATTGTTGTTTTTAACCCTTGTAATTGGGAACGTTCCGCGATCGTTCACACCTCACTTTCAGAACGATTCACAACAGATGAGGAAATGCTGGCAGCGTATGAAAAGTATGGACAGGATAACGTTTATCCCTGGCAGATTTGTGATTTAGACGGTCAGAAAGTCGAAACTCCCTACTGTTCTTTTCACAAAAATCCTGATTCCTACGGTTGGGGGGTAAACTTTCTGGCTGAAGACATTCCCGCGCTTGGCTACCGCTGCTTCTGGATGTACCCTTGCTTCGATCGACGTACTGGCAGACCGCTTGACAAACGACGGACTCTAGAAAATAAATTTCTACGGATTGTCATTGACACAAGCACAGGTGATTTAGCCAGTGTTTTTGACAAAATCAATGAGCGCGAAGTTCTTAATGGGGCAGGAAATCAGTTACAAGCCTTTTGGGATGAAGGGCAATATTGGGATGCCTGGAACATTGACCCAGATTACGAGAAGCATCCTTTACCACCTGCCGAACTCTTACACATTAGTCCTTCTGATGAACTGCGCGTAGGCGGAACAGCACTTCACAGTTCATTAGTGGCAAGCATCACCGTTGAGCGCAAAATTGGTCGATCTGTTTTTATGCAAACCTATATTCTCGAACGAGAATCTCCCGTTCTGAGAATCAACGCATCTGTCGAGTGGCACGAGCGACATACCTTAGTCAAAGTTGCCTTTCCGTTAAATCTGGAAGCAAACCACGCGACTTACGAAATTCCTTGCGGAGTGATTCAGCGAACCACGAAACCGGAGACTGAGGCTGAAAAAGCCCAATGGGAAGTCCCTGCCATGCACTGGGCAGACCTCAGCGACGGCAACTATGGCGTGAGCCTGCTCAACGACTGCAAATACGGCTACGACGCAAAACCCAACCAGCTACGACTTACCCTACTGCGAGGCTCCGAATTCCCCGATCCAGATGCAGACAAAGGGCAGCACTCGTTCACCTATGCCCTCTATCCCCATGCAGGCGACTGGAAAGCCGCTCAAACCGTTAAGCATGGCTACGAGCTAAATATGCCGCTCATGGCACAGGTTATCCCTACGAACGGAGACTCTAGCGCTAAAACCTTGCCACCCACAGCCTCCCTTCTAAACCTGGGAGCCGACAACCTCGTACTGATGGCATTCAAGCAGTCAGAAGACTCGCCCGATGAGTGGATTCTGCGCTGCTACGAGTCTCATGGCGAAGAGGCACAGCTAAACCTTCAGAGCGATCTGGGTTTGAAGTTAGGAGAGCGGGTTGATGTGCTGGAGCGATCGATGGACTCCGATCTGTCCCAAATACCAGATACAAGGATACAGCCCTGGGCGATCGCCAACTTCAAAGTCACAACTCATTCAGCCGATGCTGACTGCTAAATTAGACCTGAGATCTGCTCACTTAAAAGGAGAAGGGCTGTGATCACGATCGAAGCCATTGCAACCGTTACACCAGAGGGCAAAGTGACGATTCAACTGCCAGCCACCGTTCCACCGGGGAACCACAAGCTGGTGCTGGTCATTGACGAACAACCCGTTACCGCTGAGCAACGCCCACCGTTTGATTTTCCAGTGCATCACGTTGGGGTCTGGCCAGAAAATCTTTCTCTAAGGCGTGAGGATATGTACGATGACTGGGGACGTTAAGCCAGTCTTTATCGATACCAATATTCTGGTCTATGCCAGTACAGCACGATCGCCCTTACACCAGGTTGCCCGACAAGCCCTTCAGCAACAGTATGATGCTGGCGCAGAATTGTGGATTAACCGCCAAATTTTGCGTGAGTATTTAGCCACGCTGACTCGAAGCCAGTCTTTTACCGATCCACTACCGATCGAAACATTGCTTGAAGAAATTCAGCTATACCAGTCTCGCTTTCGGATAGCGGAGGATAACGCCCAAGTAACAGCAAGCTTGTTGGCGCTGACGCAGCAAGTATCAGTGGGCGGTAAACAGATACACGATGCCAACATTGTGGCAACGATGCAGGTGTATAGCATTGACCAGTTGTTGACCCGTAACACGATCGACTTTGCACGCTTTGCTGCCTTCGTCACGATTCTGCCGCTGGTGAAGCTCAGGCGTAAGTTACGTGCTCATACCCTACACGTTGGTGCGTTAGCGATCGCAAACTACCGCCTGAAAGCTAAAAGCTGCCTTCTGACCGCTCCTAATCTTCGTGATCTTCAAATGGGTCATCCAACGCCTTCGACGGTGGCCCAAACGCCGTGTAGATGGCATATGCCGTCAGACCAACCAGCGTCGCGCAGATCGAAATATTAAGAGCTGTTGCGGGTTCCATATGCGAGAAAAATTATGAGTGCGTTGCCATATAATGTTACAAACAATATACATGTTCTGTCGAGCTAAATATAGGTGACTCATGGCACAGCGGACTCGGTTAGGAGACGTTCTTAAACCCCTGAACTCTGAATACGGTAAGGTTGTACCCGGTTGGGGCACCACAACGTTGATGGGTGTTTTTATGCTGCTTTTTTTGGTATTCCTGCTGATTATCTTGCAGATTTACAACTCTTCGCTTCTGCTAAATGACGTTGACGTGAATTGGACGGGACTGGGCGGCTAACGACGCTCGATTAACCAATCCGAATGACACTTCGGTTTCCCGGCTTGACCGGGATTTTTTATAGCAGTCTAGACTGAGCAGCACGGAACGGAGTAGCACAGAGGACTGAGGACGATAGACTAGACGTTGTAGGTTACGTAATGATGGCGTGATTCCTACAGGTCTATTTTTAATGCTGTAGAATCTACTCTCTCAGTCCAGCAAGCATTTGCAGGAGGCGGTACGGTGAATATCTTTGGAATTGGGTTGCCAGAAATGGCAGTAATTATGGTTTTGGCGCTGCTTGTTTTTGGACCCAAGAAATTGCCAGAAATTGGTCGCAGCATGGGTAAGGCGATTCGTGGCTTCCAGGATGCCTCCAAAGAATTTGAGGCAGAGTTTAAGCGCGAAGCTGAACAGATCGAACAGGCGGTGAAAGCCTCGATGGAAGCAACCCTCGAACCACCCTCTCAGCCGACCCTATCGCCAGCATCAGAGACAACGTCGATCGCAGAACCAGACTCGGATGACCACACAACCGTAGCTGAAGCAGAAACGCCTAGAGAAGCTGCTTCAACCGAAATTGCAAGCTAAGCTCGATTGATCTGCCTGGACGAAGCCAATGATAGAGGCAACCACTGTACAACCCGTTATGCCTCAGTTAATCGTCGGGTTGGGCAATCCCGGCGCAAAGTACGATCGTACTCGTCACAATATTGGCTTTGAGGCGATCGACGCTTTGGCAAAAGTCTGGCAGATCAGTCTGGCAGAAAATCGGAAGTTTCAGGGATTCTTTGGCGAGGGCATTGCAGCGGGACAAATCAAGATCCGTTTGCTCAAGCCCACTACGTACATGAACAACTCTGGGCAGGCAATTCGCGCAGTTACAGACTGGTATAAGCTGCCACCGGAATCTGTATTAGTCATCTATGACGACATGGATCTGCCTGTGGGCAAATTGCGACTACGCTTGTCTGGTTCGGCGGGTGGGCAGAATGGGATGAAGTCAGCGATCGCCCACCTCGGCACCAAAGCCTTCCCCCGTTTGAGGATTGGCATTGGCAGTGCTAAAGGCAATGAAGCGTCTGATGAGGCCATTTCTCACGTACTGGGGCGCTTTTCAGCGCGTGAAGCTGAGACCATCGCAGAGGTAATGCACCTTGTCGTTGGTGCGGTAGAACTCAGCCTCAAGCAAGGCATAGACAAGGCAATGAGTTTGTACAATAACCGGATGATTACGCCTGCTGACTGACGTCTGCAAACTGAAGATTAGCGTATGGTGAGACTTGAGCGTTGAGTTTTGAGTCAAGAGGTACCATTGCTGCTTGAAAAATAAGATAAGATGCCATGCAATTGCTTAACGAGCAGGTCTATGACTGGGTCGCCATCTTCAGACAACCAACAACTACTCACAACACTGGTGCGAGCAACTGCCGAACTAGCGCAGTTAAACAAGCAGTACAGCCAAAAGCTCGACACAGTAGAGACAAGAGTCGAAATCTTTAACGCAAAGCTCGACACGGTAGAGACAAAAATCGACACCTTTGGCACAAAGCTCAGTAATTTTGACGCGAAAATTGAAGCCATTGCAGACCAAATTGGTAAGTTGTCGGAGTCTATGACTGCATTTCGCTTGGATCTTGATGAGATTAAAGAGACAACGCGACAGCAAGCTGAAACTGCAAAAGCTCAAGCTGAAACTGCAAAAGCTCAAGCTGAAAGCGTTTCACAATTGATTGCGCTGCTAGGGAACAAATAAGGGATGCCATTAAGGTTCGATCGCGCTCTGTCACAATGCACTTCTAGCCAACCGATAATACTGTGGGTTCTCGCCGCTTACCTGAAACTACCGCCTATGTCCGCGTCCTTCGTCAGTCCTGGCAACAGGGCATACTGGAAGGCGAGGTAATTGCCAACCAATTTGAATGGCAATTTCAATGGTGCTTTCAGCGCGGCGAATTGTCGGTCGAACCATCTCTTGGTCGCGCACTCATTAAAGAACCGTTGGGTCGTTTCTTAGAACAGCGTGATTATCAATTGGAGCCTGGAGCCGACTATTCGTTTACGATTCGAGCTGATGTTTAGCGGTCATGAGGCTTAGCAATAACGTAAAAGCGCGCTTTCTGCGAGGGGCTATTCGAGTTTGCATGAGAGCGCTAGGCTATGAATGGTTCGTAGATAGATGTAAGCTACTTGACACCTGCTGTATCAGTAGCTAAGCCAAGGTTTGCTATAGGAGCGATCGTGCCATGTTTGGCTTTGTGTCCAGATTCATCCGTTATAAACAGCGCCGCTTCCAATGTTCCTTAGCGAGAACCTATCAGGCGCTTAGTTCCGCCTCAGTAGACGATCTGTGGCAGAAAATTGTTGATTTAAGGGACGTATCGTGGCATCCGCTACTTGCAAGCACAAACGTCCCTCGTGGGCTAGTGGCGAAACCAGGGCTGATTTATCAAGCCGTAACGCGGATGAGTCCCATCCCGATTCAAATTTTTGTGGAGCGGGTGCGCCCCGGTGAGTTGCTGAGTGTACGCATTTTGGTGCTACCAGGCTTAGAAGAGCAGGTCACTTATCAAGTGAAATCAACCGTCTGCGGCACTTGTGTGTCCTACTCGGTAACGCTAAGAGGCTGGCTTTCACCCCTTTTCTGGTCGTTTATTCGTCCCTATGCAGCACGAGTTGCTTCTGATTTGGTGCAGGCAGCCGAACAAAAAGCCTTGCAAGCGGTGCCAGGAAAGTTGGCACGATCGGAGCAAAGCTGTCTGGATTTCTAAGTATTTAATTTTACTCGTGCGACGGGTGTGATCGCTTAACGGTAAGATCGTCCTCATACCCATTGATTTTTTGCGCTGGAGCCAAGGGTTAACTATGCCGACATGCCTTGATACCAGTTCTGTTCTTGAAGTCCTCAGACCTGTACAAGACCCTGAACTCAACAAGAGCCTGGTGGATCTAAATATGATTCGCAACGTGGCGATCGCCGATGGCAACGTGAGTTTTACGCTCGTATTGACTACCCCAGCTTGCCCCTTGCGCCAATTCATTGTGGATGAGTGCGAACGAGCGGTCAAAACACTACCCGATGTGAAAACTGTAAGCGTTGACGTGACGGCAGAAACACCGCAGCAGAAGAGTTTGCCCGATCGTACAGGTATTGACCGCGTTAAAAACATTCTGGCGATCTCCAGCGGTAAAGGTGGCGTGGGCAAAAGCACCGTTGCAGTGAATGTCGCCGTTGCCCTGACGCAGTCCGGGGCAACGGTTGGGCTGATTGATGCGGATATTTACGGCCCCAACGCGCCAATGATGCTGGGGCTTGAAGGTGCTCAGGTGATGGTACGGCAAGCGGGGTCTCAGGGAGAAGTGCTGGAGCCTGCCTTTAATCATGGCGTGAAGCTGGTATCGATGGGCTTTTTAATTGACAAAGACCAGCCCGTCATTTGGCGCGGCCCCATGCTGAATGGGGTGATTCGTCAGTTTCTCTACCAGGTGGAGTGGGGCGATCTGGATTACCTGATTGTGGATATGCCCCCCGGCACAGGTGATGCTCAGTTAACGCTAGCGCAAGCCGTGCCGATGGCAGGTGCCGTGATTGTCACGACACCTCAAAGCGTGGCGTTGCTTGATTCTCGTCGGGGCTTAAAGATGTTCCAGCAGCTTGGCGTACCTGTGCTGGGCATCGTCGAAAACATGAGCTACTTCATCCCACCTGACATGCCAGACAAGCAGTACGACATTTTTGGCTCTGCTGGCGGCGAAAAAACCGCCCAAGAACTTCAGGTGCCGCTGTTAGGCTGCATTCCGCTAGAGATTTCGCTGCGTGAAGGCGGCGATCGCGGCGTTCCCATTGTTCTAGCCGCACCCGAATCTGCTTCTGCTAAGGCACTGACAGCGATCGCTGAGCGGATCGCGGGCAGAGTTTCGGTGGCAGCGTTAGCATAAGCAAGATAAAAGGGAATCGAGAGTCGGGAATCGGGAGTCGGGAAGCTGATAGCTGGTAGCCAGTCATATCTCATTCTTTACCCCTCACTCCTCACTCCTCACTCCTAACCTCCTTCAAGCATGTTGCAAAAGTCACCTCGTCGTATTCGTTGGAAGTCGTTAGTGCAGCCTTGGCAGCATACCGATTGGTTGCTTTTTCTGCTGCCTGTTGGCTTAACGGCGTTTGGGGGCTTGATGATCCGCAGTACGGAGCTTAATCAAGGCTGGACTGATTGGTATCAGCACTGGATTATTGGCGCGATCGGCTTTGTGATGGCTCTGGCGATCGCGCGGGTGCGGTACGACAATTTGCTTCAGTCTCGCTGGATCGTGTACGGCATCACCAATCTTTCGCTGCTGGCAGTCATCTTTCTTGGTACCTCAGCGTTAGGAGCACAGCGTTGGATTACGATCGGCGGCTTCAATATTCAGCCTTCAGAATTTGCCAAGTTGGGTGTCATTATTATACTGGCAGCCATTTTGAGTGATCGAGCAGCCTCGACGCTTCCCGTTTTAGTAAGAGCCTTAGCCATTACTGCGGTACCCTGGGCCTTGGTCTTTATTCAGCCAGACTTAGGAACATCGCTGGTTTTCGGCGCGATTACGCTAGGAATCCTCTACTGGGGGGATGCCAATCCAGGCTGGCTACTGCTGCTAGTCTCACCGCTGTTTTCAGCCATCTTGTTTAATCTCATCGGGCTGTCACCCTGGTTTATTGGGTTACTTGCCATTTGGATTGTGCTAACAGGGGTTGTTGGCTGGCGGACGTTGCCCTGGCATCGGTTTGGGGCAGCAGGTGCGCTGGTCGTCAATCTGGTTGCAGGCGAACTAGGGCATCTCGCTTGGGGCATTTTAAAGGACTATCAAAAAGATCGGCTCACGCTCTTTCTTGATCCTGACAAAGATCCACTGGGTGGTGGTTACCATCTCATCCAATCACGTATTGCGATCGGGGCAGGCGAACTCTGGGGACGGGGACTCACACAGGGCACCCAAACTCAGCTAAACTTCATTCCTGAACAGCATACTGATTTCATTTTTTCGGCAATCGGCGAAGAACTAGGCTTTGTAGGCTGCCTTATCGTGCTGTTGGTTTTTTGGGTCATTTGCCTGCGCATCATCATCATCGCTCAGAATGCGCGAGATGATTTTGGCTCTCTGCTGGCGATCGGCGTACTGTCGATGCTCGTTTTTCAAGTCGTCGTTAACGTTGGCATGACCATCGGCCTCGCCCCGGTTACAGGCATTCCCCTGCCGTGGATTAGCTATGGCCGCTCGGCTCTGCTCACAAACTTTGTGGCGATCGGACTGGTGCAGTCTGTTGCCAACTTCCGCCAGCGCTTGAACTTTAGAGATTAAGGTGAAAGGATGAGGTATAAAGGCTAAAGGATCAATTAAGAAGTTTTAGCTTTTAGCCTTTATCCTTAAACCTACGTACCCCATCACAGCGTAAACCGCCATGATTTTGCCAGGTTCAGCCGTTAAAGTCATTAATGCCGAAGACACGTACTACGCGTTTCAAGGTTTAGTCCAGCGTGTGAGTGACGGTAAAGCTGCCGTTCTCTTTGAGGGCGGCAATTGGGATAAGCTTGTGACTTTTCGTTTGGCAGAGCTAGAAGAAGTTGATGTCACGGCTGGTAAGAAAAAAGGAAAGTAAGGCAATGAAAGTTTTATGTGTTGAGTTATGAGTTATGAATTAAAGACAGCTCAAAACAACTCGAAACTCAACACTCAACACTCATCACTCTTCATGCGTCTTCCTCTGCCTCAATTTGCCGGTCAACATCGTCCACCAGGTCACATTGCGGAAGTCATTGAGACGGCAACAACCGAGTTCCTGGCGCAATGTTTAGAACCGGAGAACCTGAGCTTTCCCGTGATGCCACCATTTGGTAGCTGGGTTAAGTCGGTGGATGAAGAGTCGGGCAACCAGATTTATGCGGTGGTATATCACGCCACTACCAGCCCGATCGATTCAGTTCATCGGGCACGGGCATTGGGTCTATCGCTGCAAGATCTGCGCGAACAGCAACCCCAAATTTTTGCCATGCTGAAAACAGAGTTTCGAGCCGCGATCGTGGGGTTTCAGCCACCGCCTGATGGTAGAGCCAACGAACTTACCGAGCCAGCCACCGTTTATCAGCATTTACCGCCACGACCACCGCAAATCCATCAAGCGGTTTATGTCTGTGACGTGGCTGAGATTCTTCACTTCAGCGAGCAACTAGATTTTCTACGAACCTTGCTGCAAATGCCTGGTGCTCCAGTAGATGCCCTTGCCGCTGCCACAATCCGCGAAATTTATCAACTGCGGCAGGCCGATCGTTCCTGGTTAGTGCAGGCCGGACGATCGCTCAGCTTGCTGTTAAAGGACGATTACGATCGTCTACGCATTATCCTGAGCCAAATTCACCTTTAAACCAAGGCTGAAAGCCACTACGGGCGCTTAACGCCAAAATCCAACGCCCGCTCAGGTTGACGCGATGACGGCCTTGGTAGCAGTGCGCCTGTGAGTGTGGCCGATAAAAGGTTCACACCGTATAGCTCCACTTGTCGTAAATCAACATTGCTCAAATCCGCGCCTTGAAGATCGGCAAAGAGTAAGGTTGCGCGTTGTAGGGCTGCATTCTGCAAATTTGTGCCAATGAGACTACTTCCACTCAGATTTGTCGAGCGTAAGTTCGCTCCCATCAAATTAGCATTGGTCAAGTTACTTAAACTCAAATCCGCCTGCTCGAGGGTTGCCTCTGCTAAATTACTACCCTGAAGATTCGCCTCACTCAAACTCGCCTGACGCAAGTCCGCCGACTGCAAATTTGCGCCCTGTAAATTAGCTCCAAATAGGTAAGCCCCTTCGAGATTGCAGTTTGGACAGCTTTTGGTGAACAGCAACCAGGCAACTAATACCTCTCGTCGATAGTGCAGCATTAACCAGCCGACAAGCAAAGTAGCGGCAAGTGCAACCCACTTTAGTTTCACGGCGTTTCCCCTTTCATGTCCTCCCTACTCTAACGATTCGCGTTCCTGATGCTGGTTGAAACCGCTCGTGTGATCAATGCAGACTGTTATCAGGAAGTGTGAAAGGACACTGGGCGATCGCGCCTTCATTGGTCTGACGATCGCAGGGACAGTCTTTCATAGCGGGTGGAAGACTCGGAGCACGAGCGAGCGTGAAGAAGGAGGGCGTCTAATGGGATAGCTTAAACGCCCCAAACACGCTAGGTTAAATTCAACGATCGTTTTGCTCATCCCTGCTGACGTTGCTATGCGCTTACTTCGTCGTCTTCGGCATACGCTGGTCTTTTTACTGACAACCCTTTTGTTCTGGTTTGCCGCGATTGATCATTCTCCCCTCTTGGCGGTTGAACTACCCACCCTCAAAAATTTCCCTTCCGCCTCAGACTTGATCGCGCCAAGCCGACCATTGATTGATCCCAGTAGCATTCCCTCAGAGAAAGTCAGCGAATTTGTCCACGCATGCCTTCAGGTGGTTGCTCTGATTGAACGCCGCGAAGGAGAACTCCAGGGATCGGAAACCGAGACAGAATCGTTGCGGGTTGAGCAAGAGATTGAATCTGAGGCCCTAGCCATCATCGAAAAAGCAGGCTTAACGCGCCAAGAATACCTACAACTCCTGGGGCTAGCCAATACTGATCCAGAATTTGGTGAGCGCATTGCTGTGCAGCTTCAAGAAGCGACGAGTTGAGAGAAAGGAGAAGGGGGAAGGAGGGGAGTTTTAAGTTTTGAGTTAATTCTGCCTTCTGCTTCCTGTCTTCTGCCTTTTACCTCCTGCCTTTTATCTCCTGCCTTTACCTTCCGCCCCTTACCTTCTACCGTCCTAACGAATTGCCAAAACAGACTTGCAGAAATGGGGATGAGTGATTAAATGGAAAGCAGCAAAGCGACTCGGTTGCAAGTCGAATCAAGCATTTGAGGTATGCGACTGTCATCGTTAACTGTGAGGTTGATGCGTCGCTTTGAGGATGGTGGTTCTCAAGCTGCTTGCAAGGTCAGCAACGTTAGTAAAACCTTAAGCATTGCCGAGATGGTTCGTCTCCAAAATCGGGTATCTTAAGAGACTAATTCGATCGCACGCAGAATTAGTAAACAACTATTTGGATGACTAGCAGTATCGCTTCCGTATCCCAAACTGAGTTAGCACAGCGGCGACAAAAACTTCGCCAGCGCAGGCGTGTCCGCTTTTTACAGGCGGGCTGGAGGGTGCTGGCCGTTTGTGGGTTAACGGCTGGGGTCGTTTGGGCGGCCACATTACCCACCTGGGTCATTCGGCGTCCAGAGCAGGTGCAGATTGAAGGTAATCACTTGATCCCAGTGCGGACGCTGCGATCGCTGTTGCCCATTCCTTACCCGCAGTCGCTCTTTCGAGTGGAGCCACAAGTGATCGCACGCGAACTTCAAGCCAGAGCGCCGATCGAAGACGTGATTGTAAACCGTCAGCTTTTTCCGCCAGGGCTGGTTGTGCAGGTGAAAGAGCGCTTGCCTGTGGCGATCGCCCTGATGACCGAGGGCAATTTACAAGGAACCGCCAAGACCACGCCTAATAACGGCCTGCTTGACGAAAACGGCATGCTCATTCCACTAGAAAGCTATACAGCGCTAGATCAATCGCTCAAGCTGCCTTCCCTAAAAGTCATGGGCAATCCAACAGCCTACCGTCCGTATTGGTCAAAGTTGTATCACGAGCTGACTCAAGGGCCGCCTGTAAACGTCTCTGAAGTTGATTTGCGCAACCCAAGCAATATGATTTTGAAAACAGACTTGGGGCTGGTGCATCTGGGTGCCTATAGTGCCCGCTTTTCGTCACAGCTGCAAACCCTCGATCGCATGCGCAGGCTCTCCACCCATTCGAGCTTTAGCCAGATCACCTATATTGATCTCCGTAACCCAGAAGCACCAACCATTCAGGTGGGCAAACCCAAAGACCTTGTAAAATCTGGTACGCCTTAGCTTTATAAGTATGAGATTATGAATAACCAGCAACCAGGCAGATTAGATTTACCTAGATGAATTAGAATTTCAGTCTGTTGTCTATCTGTTCCTGAAGTTGGTTTTTTGTATCGCTTCCTTTATAGTTGACCCGCTGAGCACTGAAACTTAGTTTATAACCGCTGCAATTCCAATGACTCTTAATAGTAATTCGGCTGCAATTCCAATGGCGCTCAATGAAAATTTGGGAGAGTCTCACGATGGCTCTCATCCCGAAGGGCAGAATAACTTTTCACGGTCAGTGGAAACGTCAAACCCCTTTGGCAACTCCGGACTACACTTAAGTCAACCTGCAAACGCAAAAGGTCAACCGGGGGAAGATTCCAAGAGGGGTGATATTGTGCCAAGTAGCGTAGCCAAAATTAAGGTGATTGGTGTTGGCGGTGGCGGTGGCAATGCAGTCAACCGCATGATTGCCAGTGATGTGGCAGGCGTTGAGTTTTGGTCGATTAATACAGATGCCCAGGCGCTGACCTACGCAACCGCTATCAATCGTCTGCACATTGGGCAAAAGCTAACGCGCGGTCTAGGAGCAGGTGGTAACCCAGCGATCGGCCAAAAAGCCGCCGAAGAATCGCGTGACGAAATTGCGACAGCGCTGGAAAATTCGGATCTGGTGTTTATCACAGCGGGTATGGGCGGCGGCACAGGCACGGGAGCAGCGCCGATCGTGGCAGAAGTCGCCAAAGAAATGGGAGCGCTCACGGTTGGCGTTGTCACTCGTCCCTTTACCTTTGAAGGCCGACGACGCACCAGTCAGGCAGAAGAAGGAATCGCCGCGTTACAAAGCCGAGTTGACACCTTGATCGTGATTCCCAATGACAAGCTGCTGTCGGTGATTTCAGAGCAAACGCCTGTTCAGGAAGCGTTTCGCGTTGCGGATGACATTCTGCGTCAGGGCGTACAGGGCATTTCAGATATCATTACGATCCCAGGGCTGGTGAACGTTGACTTTGCCGATGTGCGTGCGGTAATGGCAGATGCAGGCTCCGCACTCATGGGCATTGGCATCGGTTCTGGAAAGTCTAGAGCGCGGGAAGCAGCCGTCGCCTCAATTTCGTCGCCCTTGCTGGAATCGTCGATCGAAGGGGCGCGTGGGGTCGTCTTTAACATTACTGGAGGCACCGATCTGACGCTGCATGAAGTGAACGCAGCAGCGGAAATTATTTACGAAGTGGTTGACCCTGAAGCGAACATTATCTTTGGCGCGGTGATTGACGAGCGGATGCAAGGCGAATTGCGGATCACGGTGATTGCTACAGGCTTTACCCATGAGGTCAGACAGCAAACGTTGTCTAAGCCGACCACAGCACGGCGACCCATGACACCACCTCCCGTAGGCAATCCGTCACCGCCAACCGATCCTAAAAACAAACCGACAGGCTTAGACATTCCTGAGTTTTTGCAGCGGCGCAGACCCCCTCGCTAAAAGGGTTTCTTGGCCAAGCTCTTATGGCTAAACACTCAAAAGGCGCAGAGCATTAAGCTTTTGCGCCTTTTGCATGGATGTTGTCCAGAAATGAAGCATCCTTGGTTCAAGCAACGACTGGGGTTCAAGCAACGGCTGGGCTGATTTGAGTTTCTGTTGTAGATGAAGTGATTTCTAATGAACTTGCTTCAACTGCATGAATCTCGATCGTCCCTTGGCTTTCGTCGTGCTGGGTATCGTGGCTAGCTTCACCCGACTCGACCGTTGCCTCTTCTTGAAACACTTTGAGATCAAACCAGAATGTCGTGCCAATGCTCACTTCGCTGACAAGGCGGACACGGCTCCGATGCTTCTCAATGATGTTTCGTACAATGGATAGCCCCAAGCCAGTGCCTTCAAGGGTATGCACCCGATTTTCGACGCGAAAGAAGCGATCAAAGATAGCAACCTGATCCTCGATATCAATGCCAATGCCCGTATCGGCTACCTCAATGCGAACCTGTTGGAAGTCAGTTGGCGCGTCTGCGATCGCAGCTTTATCAACGGGTGGGCAGAGAAACGGGCGCGACTGATGGTTGTCAGTCAACACATCTGCGTTCAGCAAATAGGCACGGATCGCCACTTTGCCGCCTGTTTCGGTAAATTTCAGCGCGTTACCCACCAAATTGGTGAAGACCTGAAGCAGTAAATCGTAATGACCAAACACAGGGGGCAGATCGGGTTGAATCTCTTGAATCAGTTCAATGCCCTTATCCCGTGCATTTAAGCGGTAAGTACGCAGGGTTTGCTCGATCGGCTGCGCCAGATCCACCGATTCAAAATTGTAGAGTTTGAAGGACTCTAACCGCGACAAATCCAGTACGTCGTTGACCAGACGCGTGAGGCGATCGGTTTCACGATTAGCCGTTTCCAAAAATTCGCGTTGTTCTGTCACGCTCAGGTCTTCGCCGTACTCGTGGAGCGTTTCGATAAAGGATTTGATGTTAAACAGCGGCGTTCTCAGTTCATGAGAAACGTTGCTAATGAATTGGCTCTTCGCTTCGTTGAGTTCGGCTTCGCGGGTAATGTCCTGCACCGTCATCGCAATGCCTTTGATATTCTCCCGCGAGAGGTCAAGCACCGTCGTCAGCAGAATCCGCACGGTGCGATCAAGGGGTTCCTTCAGCGCAATGCGAAATTCTGCCCCTTCGCGCAGTTCATCCCTGGCAATCTGATAAAGCGGACGGGTGATTTCGGCCTGCACGGGTGAGGGCAACAGGCGCAGCAAGTTGGCTCCTTCCAGGGGCTTTCCCTCCCAACCAAAAAGACGACGCGCCGTGGGGTTAACCAGGACAATTTGCATGTCCATATCTAGCAATACCGCGCCATCGGCGATCGTCGAAACGAGGGTTTCAAGCTTGGCTTTTTCAGCCGTCAATTCTTCAATATTTTGCTCTTCGTAGCGCTCTAGCTTTTCCGTCATTTCGTTAAAGCTAGCAATCAGTTCACCCAGTTCTCCGCCTAGCGGCAGGTCAACCCGTTGCTTAAAGTTCCCAGACGCAATATTTTTGACCCCAACCAACAGTTCTTTAATGGGTTTGGTAATGGTCAGTGCATTGAAAACGGCACCCAAAATCACCATTACCCAGATAGAGACAAACACGGCGATCGTCACATCGCGCGTCAGGTGAGAGGATGTAACCACCGTGGGATTAGGGTTCGTGCCGATCGCCAGCACGCCTTTGTAGAGGCCTTCGTCAATTAGGGGTACAAAGACATCTGTGACTTCACCATCCGGCGTCATGTGCTGCCGTACCATCGGCACGTCAGTATTTTCAGCGTAATTGTCGGGCAGATGAATTTTACGGCGAATCGTCAGTGAGTTTTGCACCTCTGACTCGGAAAACGGAATGCCGAAAAAGATGTTCCCTTCTGCATCGGCGTACAGCATGTAGCGAATGCTGGAGGTGCTGCTGTAAAAGCGATGGGAAAATCGCGCCAGCTCGGTACGATTTTCATCAATCAGCGGAGCCACATTCGCTGCCAGCAACAAGCCCAGATCTCGCCCGAAGCGCGTATCGTTGAGGCGAGCATCAGCCTGAATCGTGTTAACTGCCCAAAAGGTTAGCCCACTCATGATTAAGGAGACAACCAGCGTTGCCGCTGCCATCAGTTTGGTCTGGAGTGTAAACTCTGACCACCAATTGACAATAGCGGCGCGGATTTGGCTTAAGAAGGCAAACAAGGGCGTGAGATTGGTTAGTTTTTGGTTGTTAGTGGTCAGAGTCTGGCTATTTTTGTCTAACAACCAACCCCTAAAAACTAACAACTGTTTTAACTATAAGTTAACTAGAGGCTGACTCGGCAGTTCTCACTCGATCGCCAATGTCGTGGCGGTAGTAAGCTCCTTCAAAATGAATGGCGTTAACAGCGGTATATGCCTGGGCGATCGCGGCATCAAACGTCTCGCCCGTCGCGGTTACGCCTAACACACGTCCACCATCCGTCACCAGAATTTGCTGCTTGAGTTGAGCGCCTGCATGA
The DNA here is from genome assembly GCF_059505485.1 of Stenomitos rutilans. Classification (NCBI taxonomy): domain Bacteria; kingdom Bacillati; phylum Cyanobacteriota; class Cyanophyceae; order Leptolyngbyales; family Leptolyngbyaceae; genus Stenomitos; species Stenomitos rutilans. Next base: position 4,091 of record NZ_JCACKR010000094.1, on the reverse strand, counting down.
AACACCACAGCCCCTTGTTCTTCTGCGTCACTGATGCCCGTGATGCGATCGCCCTTACGGAACGCTCCCGGATAGCCGTTAGCCGATAGGACGACGCAGGCAGCGGCTCCCGCTTTCCAGATGATCGGGGGCTGGGCGGCTAGCCGTTTCTGGACACAAGCTAACAACAGTTCATCCAGTGGGGTTTCCAACAGCGGCAGGATGGCTTGAGTTTCGGGATCGCCAAAACGGCAATTGAACTCAATCACTTTTGGGTCGCCTTCGGGCGTGATCATCAAGCCCGCATATAGCACGCCACAGTAGTCGATCTTGCGGTTTTGCAACGCGGCGATCGTCGGCTCAAGAATTTCCGTTTGAATGCGCTGCATCAGAGCAGGCGTGACGATCGGTGCGGGAGCGTAGGCACCCATACCCCCCGTATTCAGTCCTGTATCACCATCACCAATGCGTTTGTGGTCTTGGGCTGGCAAGAGTGGACGAATCGTGATGCCATCCGTCAACGCCAGCACCGAAACTTCCTGTCCGGTCAAGCATTCTTCAATGACGACGCGTTCCCCTGCTTTGCCAAACTGCCCCTCAAAAATGGCGGCGATCGCGGCTTGGGCTTCTACAACTGTGGCTGCAACTATGACCCCTTTTCCAGCCGCCAGTCCGTCTGCTTTAACGACGATCGGTGCACCTTGAGCCTGCACATACGCCTGAGCCGCTTCTTTTTCCGTAAAAACGGCTGCTTGTGCAGTGGGGATATTGGCTTCTTGCATCAGCGCTTTGGCCCAAGCTTTACTCGCTTCAATTTGGGCACCTAAGCGTGTGGGACCAAACACTTTGAGATGTTGATGCCGCAAATAGTCTGTGATACCGGCTGCAAGTGGGGCTTCAGGCCCAACAACCACCAGGGCAATGCCGTTTACTAAGGCAAATCGTCCAATGCCTTCAAAATCTTGAAGGCTCAACGGCAAGTTGTGGCAGTGTGCTAGCGAAGCGGTTCCTCCATTGCCAGGAATACACGTCACCTGCTGAACTTTAGGAGATTGCAGTAGCTTCCAAGCCAACGCATGTTCACGACCACCATTGCCAACGACCAAAACTTTCACGATTTCTTTCACCCTTAGACTAGCTGAACTATAGCCAAACGTTGAAGTCCAAAGCGACATCAAATTTTAGAACCACCTTAAACCTTAGGTGGGAGACAACCTATCGATAGATTGCTACTACCACCTCAATGGGGACTATTTTCATAGCGCCCGTAGTTCTAAAGTGTCTGGTCTCACGTTTACACCAAGGCACACAGCTAAGTGCAACTCATTATGCCACCTTCGATTACGTAATTGTTATCAAGTGGACACAAACGCCGCAGGCACTTTATAACAGAGGCGTTAGTCAACGACACGATCGCCAAAATCGGCGCGATCGCAACGTTAGATTTCTGTAAGGTTGTTTAGTGAGTGCCATTGCTGCGATCGTCATTGCAGCAAGATCAGGCGCTAGTTCAAGCGTTGATGCAGTCGGTTTGTGGAGAAGTAGGTATGCCAGCACCTGGAGACGCTACGCAAGGATGGGAAGCACCGCGAGTGGAAAGCAAGCAGATGTCACAGATTCAGGTATCCTGGCTTACCTCTCCCTTTTTGTTGCTCGTGCTGCCGTTGCTGATGGGCAGCGGTTTGGCATCGCGAACAACAGCACAAACGACACCAACAGCACCAGCCCTCGTTCTAACAGCACCTGCATCGGCGAACCCATCTGAGCCTAAACCAGCCGCGCCACCATCGCCACGACGCAATCCTGACGAGTTTCCCCCCAACCCATTGGAAATTAAGGCTCCAGACCCGCTGCTGCCCCAGACGTTGAATCAACGTCCGCTCTCTGAGGCAGAACGTAAGCAGTTGGCGATCGCCTTAGACGGACTCAACAGTCAGGCTGCCGAAAAGCTGAAGCGACGCGATCGCGTTGGAGCCTTTGACCTGTGGTACCGCGAGCTACGATTACGACGATCGCTCGGTGTCCTGGAAGAAGTGAAAGCGCTGGGACGAGTCGGCGAAATTGCCTGGAAGGAAAACCTCGCGCCTAACGTGCGCTGGATCACTAAACGGCTTGATGCCATCCTGACGGAGAACCAGCTACCAGCCGCCACTACCGACCCAGCTAGCGATCCCGCTTCCCAAATAGCTTCACCCCTCTCATCCACACCAACCGCTTTGAGCGCCAGCGATCGCGCGAGCCGCATTGCGATTTTAGAAGCACTGGGGTTGGCGTACCAGCAAATCAGGCTGCCGCAAACTGCCACCAGCATTTACCAGCAGATTTTAGCGGATGCAAAACAGCGTCGGGATGAACGCAAGATCGATGCCACGCTGATCACGCTCGGTCAACTGTATCTCAACTGGTTGAATTACCCCAACGCGGCCTCAACCTATCGGGAACTGGCAAACCGAGCCAAAGCACGGAACGATCGCCCCAATGAAATCATTTATCTGACCCAACTGGCTTACGTCCACGAACAGGCAAAGCAGCCCGAACAGGCGATCGCTGCCCAACAGCAACTCGTCGCACTCTACGAAAAAGTGCCCAATCCCAAACTCATTCCAGCTTTAAAAATCAGAATTGGCGATAACTATCAGTTGCTTGCACGCCCTGACCAGGCAGAGCAAAACTACCAGTCTGCCTATCAACTGGCGCAATCGATCCTCCAGCTTGCCTACGCTAGCGAAGCGCTGCAAAAGCTCGGTGCTCTCTACCGCGCCAACGATCGCCTCGATGCTGCCCTCAAAGTCTTCGCTTACCTGGTCAGCCTTGAACAGCAGTCCTACAACCTCTACGGCATGATGAATGCCTATGACCAGATCGGACAAATCCAACTCGCCCGCAAGCAAAATCAACAGGCATTAACTGCCTTTCAAAAAGGGCTTGGCTTGGCAAAACAGCTTAAATATCGACAAGACTACTTCACCGCGCAGATTCAGAAGATTGGTAAGTAACGGTGGGAAAGGCAGGAGGTAGTGACCAGTTTTCAGTCGTCAGTCTTCAGCCAAGCCATGTTGATTCACTAGCGACTGGTTCACTGAATCACTGGAGACCGATCACGGCTCAAAACGTCCCTGCTCCCCCTACCTCCTCCGCTCCCCCGCCGCCTCAGTTGGAGTCAAAGCTAAGACAAAAAGGCTGGCTGGGACGATGCTTATCTTATCCAGGTACTCACTCAACCATAATGCGTTTGCCCTAGTGCACCACTAAACTGCTTGACCTACGGCAACGATTAGTCGGAAGCTATTTCAGTAGGATATGGCAAGCATAGCTGGAAGCCAACAGCGGCTCAACGAGCAGGGATTAGCTCTTCAAGCTCTTGGTTCAATAAACTGCAATTGTCCCAACAACAAGATGCTTTACTTTGTTCGGCAGTTAGCAATAAGATATCGATCTTATTGCTAGTAACTACTGTTGAGAATAATATGGGTACAGATCAAGAATGGGAGAAATGGGGTCAGGTAGATCCTTACTTTGCAGTTCTTACTCATGCTAAATTCCGGACTGGAAACCTCACTCAAGAAGCAAAAGCAGAATTTTTTGAGTCTGGCAAAGACCACATCAGACATGTACTAGAAGTTTGTAGGCAACATCTTGATCAGGGATTTACCCCCAAACGGGCTTTAGATTTTGGATGCGGCACCGGGAGGATCGTCATACCGCTTGCAAAGATTGCTGAGCAAGTTGTTGGACTTGATGTCTCCGACTCAATGCTGGGTGAAGCATCTCAAAATTGTGAAGAATATTCTATGAACAATATTATCTTGATCAAGTCTGATGACAGCCTTTCATCTTTGAGTGGAAAATTTGATTTTATTCATTCATTTCTTGTCTTTCAACACATTGCTCCTAGTAGAGGAAAGCATATCTTAATAAATCTTCTTAAGCATTTAGAGGATGGGGGAATTGGTGCCTTACATTTTACTTATGCCAAGCTAAAATATGAAAAAAATTATGGATTAGAGACAACGAGAGAAAATTTGTTGAACCCACTCAAAAAATTTGTTAAAGCTTTTTGGCTCAATAGGTAATTCAGGGAGTTAAGGGAGAAGAGTGTCCAATAAAGCACT
>NZ_JCACKR010000093.1:0-2080 GCF_059505485.1 Stenomitos rutilans | reverse complement strand
ATCGGCTGTTGTCTGACTTCAGACATTGCCACTTCTGTCAATGCGTAAGTTCTAGTCTTTTCCCTGCTGTCACCAGGTAACGAGTTGGTAGAGGTGTTGCACGTTCTCAAGTCTTTAGGACAGGTGATTAAAGGCCGACTACCTGCATGAGCTGAACGTCTTCTAACTCAACTCTGCTGCCCAGGGAGCGTGGGGTTGAGGTTTTGGCGGTTTTGTGACTTTGGCAAATAGTTTGCCTGCTTGTTTGAGATCCACGTTGCCGCCGCTGATGATGACCCCAATGCGAGCACCCGGTTCGTGGATGATACCTTCTAGCAATGCAGCCGTGGCTAACGCTCCGGTGGGTTCAACGACCAGCTTCAGGCGCTCCCACAGGAAGAACATGGCACGGAGAATGGCGGCTTCGGAAACTGTGACCATATCGTGGACGTAGTGCAGGATCAGCGGAAAGGTGAGTGTGCCAAGGGATGCAGTACGCGCACCATCGGCGATCGTGTCTGGATTTTCTACCGTTTGCAGGGTTTTGGCATAGAACGATCGCGTGGCATCATCGGCACGTTTCGGCTCGACCCCAATCACGCGGCAGGAGGGCGACAGGGCATGGGTGGCGATCGCGCAACCCGATAGCAGTCCACCCCCACCACAGCAGACCAATAGAAGATCCAGTGCTCCCACTTCTTCGATCAGTTCTTTTGCTGCCGTACCCTGTCCCGCAATGACGTGTGGATGGTCAAAGGGTGGAATGAGCGTCAAGCCGCGATCGCCTGCCAATGATTGTGCCAGCGCTTCCCGCGAATCAGTCAAGCGATTGTAGGTCACTACTTCGGCACCGTAACCGCGAGTAGCGGCGAGTTTTACAGCAGGCGCATCTTCTGGCATGACGATCGTGGTGGGAATATTGAGCAATTGACCGGACAGCGCGATCGCCTGAGCATGATTTCCCGATGAGAAGGCCAGCACACCGCGCCGACGCTGTTCTTCTGGTAGCTGCACCAGCGCATTGTAAGCACCGCGAAACTTAAAGGCTCCGATGCGCTGGAAGTTCTCACACTTGAAGAAAACCCGGCTTCCAGTTTGGCGATCGATCGTTGTGGAAGTCATCACCGGAGTTCGATGCGCCTGACCGTCAAGGCGACTGGCAGCGGCTTCTACATCAGCATAGGCAACTGGAGAACCGAGTGTTGATTGCAATTGCGTGCCATCAACTTGAGTCAAATCCACCTTATTCATCAGCAAGCCCTCGGCATTTCGTCATTAGTATTAACCCTTTCTCCTCACCCATATGAGTAACGGTTTGAAGGAGATGTACTTCTGATCATAAAGAGTACGCGAAAACGTGTTGAGCAGTTTCTAATGAAGGCGAATGTCCTATTTGTCACTTTTTTTTGCTTTGAGGTAGTAGACCTTCTGAAGCGACTCAATCAACAAAGATTGCCTTCTGCCTCTTGCGTTCGCTTTAGATGCATTCCAAAGCGTTTTCCAAATAATTTACTGGTATAGAAAAATCTTACGCGAACTTTCCGGATATTCTCTTCGGCAGGTGTATTTCCATAGGCAGGTCGATCAATTCATCGGTATGCCCGCCTGATGCATCCATTCTAACCCACTGCTTTGGTGGCAAGGCATCAGGTCGATCGAGGCTGCTTCATCAGGTTTAACGCGACGTTCAGCGAGCGCACCGTTTGATAGCGCAGTCAATGAGGCGATCGAAGCAACGCATGAGAGCAAACAAACAAATCATGGCTCAATAGGTAATTCAGGGAGTTAAGGGAGAAGAGTGTCCAATAAAGCACTGAGCAAGGCTTTGCCTCGTTTTTTGGTATTGTGGACAAACTCAAAGAAAGCTAAATATAGCGGCAACTTTTCCTGAGAGATGCCGCGATGCGGACGCAACCAGGAGCGCAAGAGCGACCAAAAGCCCTCCATCGTGTTGACATGGACTTCGCAGAACCCATCGCCATCGTCATCACGAGCGTATTCACCCGCCCCATGACAGACCGTTTTGTGCTCATAACCCCAGTCAGTCAATAGACTTCCTGCATGAATCATGCGGGGTGTGCCAGTTCGTAGTTCAGCAACC
>NZ_JCACKR010000092.1:0-57749 GCF_059505485.1 Stenomitos rutilans | reverse complement strand
CCCATGAACACTTTAGCTTCCCCGAAGAGGTACTCCCACGTGGTAACGCTCTCTAAAGTTAGCGTTCAACGTGGTTAGGTCTAACTTGTTTTAGTCGGGTATACAGCCCCTGCGATCGCAGGGGCTTTTTCTTTGTAAATGACTTCTTTGAGGCACTACGTCATGCTCCCCATTTCTGATTTGGTGTGTTACCTTAAGAAAAGGTGGTGAACCACTTGGAGCCTGCGGGTTCCAACCTTTTGAAATTATGCCGTTTAGGATTTAGGAGGTGATGCCCATGCCAGATAGTAGTAAATGCCTGGGTCATCAAGCTGAAGTTAGCCGGCTGTGTGCTGGGGCTGTTCTCTAACAGTCAACCTTCAGTCCGAGTGATACTCAGTACACACGGATGCAATGGCTGATTCGGAGTTCCTTCCGGCAGTCTGGTTTCAGTTTGAAGACCCGCTACACCGCTCCTACTAGGCTGTTCTGTTGACTTGAACGCCTGGTAGGAGCGGATAGTTTTTTAAAGGGTGCTTTGGTTCTGCTTTGCGTAGCGGTTTAAGCATCAAGCGCGCGATCGTTAGACTTGCAATTTGATGGAGATTCGATTAAGTCTTGCGGTCGCCTTCTATAAATATTTTGACGCGGACTATTCTAGTGATTAAAGCCAACTAGTACACTTGCGCCAGCAATTTTGTTCAGGCTGTCTTTAAGGGATACAAACATTACGTAATGCTTACATTGTCTGTTGAATAAATGTTTGTTACCTATGGGAAGTGAGGTGTCTCAGCGTTGCTTGGAGCTTTTTCATGGCTTCATCTGCTTGACATTGCTTGCTTGAAGTGGCTTTCAACATCCCTTTTGACAGCTCAGGCTCTCTACTGCTCGCCCTCCGAGGTTGGATATGACCGATAGCCGGGATCAGTCCCAGGAAACGACTGAGTGCTCTGGATTAATTGAACAACTTCTGGCGATCGGCACGGCGCTTTCCAGTACTCATGACTTAGGTGCTCTATTAACTCTGATTTTGACCAAAAGTCGTGAAATTACCTGTAGCGATGCGGGTAGTGTTTACTTGGTCGATCGCACGGGCGATGAACCGAAGCTTTGGTTCAAAGTTGCGCAAAACTTTTCCCAACCAGCCGCTTCCTTTCAAGAGTTTGCCATGCCGATGACTCCTAAAAGTCTAGCTGGCTATGTCGCCTTGACGGGGGAAAGCTTAAATATCCCAGATGCATACGATTTACCAGAAGGGGTGCCTTATCAACTCGATCGCAGCTTCGACCGCAGCATCTCCTATCGGACGCGATCGGTGCTGGTGCTACCGATGCAGAATCAGGAGCGCGAGATGATTGGCGTGCTTCAGCTCATCAACCGTAAGCGTGATCCAGAAACGGTAATTACGGCTGAGAACGCTATAGACGAGACGCAACCCTATTTGGATTGGGAGAAGCGAGTGCTGCAATCGCTTGCCAGTCAGGCGGCTATTTGCATTGAGCGCAACCAACTGCAAGAAAGCATTGAGCATTTGTTTGAAGGCTTTGTCAAAGCGTCAGTGCAAATCATTGAAGCCCGCGATCCATGCACTTCTGGTCACTCAGAGCGAGTCGCTGATCTAACTGTACGGCTCAGCCAGGAAGCGAATGCGGTTACGATCGGCGCACTCCAGCCAATTTACTTCAACGAGCGGCAGATTCAGGAAATCCGTTACGCTGCTTTGCTTCATGACTTTGGCAAGGTTGGCGTGCCAGAGGCTATTCTGGGCAAACAGAAGAAACTGTTTCCGATGCAGCTTGAAGTGATCCGCAATCGGTTTGCGCTTGCCCAGCGAACGCTAGAGATGGAATGTGCTCAAGCAAAATTCAAGCATTTAGTCGAACATCCCAGTCACAAAGCGGCACCAGATGGCAAGGTTGACTGTACCCACTGTCAGCAATTCAACATGCTGGATAAAACCTTGGAGCGGGCGATTGCCCAACTTGATCACTATTGGACGCTGCTGGTAGAAACCAACGAACCGCGAGTTCTGGCTGAAGAACCATTAGCGCAACTGCGTGAGTTAGCCCATTACACCTACCGAGATGTTGATGGTCAGCTCAAGCCGTTAATCTCTCCAGAGGAAATGATGCAGCTTGTAATACTACGCGGTACGCTCACACCGTTGGAACGGGATGCGATTCAATCCCACGTGACCCATACCTACGATTTCTTGAAGCAAATTCCCTGGACCAAGCAGCTTCAGAATGTGCCCGCGATCGCCTATGGTCATCATGAAAAGCTTGACGGTAGTGGCTATCCGCTAGGCTTAAAGCAACCGGATATTCCCATTCAGTCGCAGATGATGGCGATCGCGGATATTTACGATGCCCTGACAGCAGGCGATCGTCCCTATAAACGCAGCCTTTCGGTTCCAACAGCGCTAAAAATCTTGCGGCAAGAAGCAGTGCAATCCAAACTCAATTACGATTTGGTTGAGCTGTTTGAACAGCGCCAGATTTTTGCAGTGCTAGGGCATTCTGTGCTTGAAGAAGTGTGAGGGGTAAGCTGTGAGAGGGCCAGAGACAGATGCCAGATGCCAGGAGCAAGTCCCCAATTGCGCTGTTAAGCGCAAGCGCCCTGGTTTCACTGCTTGGTACGAGTGGTTAAAATCTCCAAACGGGCTGGCGTTACTACTGCTGGGCAAAATGGCGCTTAAGACCGCGATCGCGGCAGCACTCGCCTACATTCTCGCCCAAATGCTGCACTGGGAATACCCATTTTATGCGGTCATTGCAGCCATTATTGTCATGGGATCGACAGCTGGCAGCACCGTAACGCTGAGTGTGCAACGGTTGATTGGAACGGCCATTGGTGCGCTCATTGGCGCGCTCATCGCCACGTTATTTGGTAGCAGCCCCTGGTCTTTAATAGGCAGTGTTTTCCTCACCATTTTTCTCTCCTCGGTTTGGAAATTTAATGAAGCCGCAAAGCTGTCGGGCTATATTTCGGCGATCGTCATTTTAAATTACCATCACTCCCCCTGGCTGTATGCGTGGGGTAGAGCCTTAGAAACACTACTGGGAATTGGTTCAGCGCTGCTGGTTAATCAATTTATCTTTCCCTCTCGTGTCGATGATGAACTGCGGCGCTGCTTAGCGGAGACGTTAGTAAGCCTTGAGCAGTTTTATCAGCTGGTGATGACTGGTGCGCTGACAGGAGAGTACGATCGTCTCAACGTTGATGCCTTAAAGCTTACAATCATCAGCTCACTTCAAAAAAGCCGAGCGCTATTGCAGGAGATGCGCGAAGGGCGGGCGGGTGTATTGTCTGCAACGCAAGTCAATGAAGCCTGGGAGTTTCTTGTGCGCCGCCTTTGGGAGCATATCCTCACGATGGAACACACCATCCTGGCAAGGCAGCAGGATACGTTTTGGCAACGGCTATCACCCTATTTAACTCAACTCTCCCAGGAAACCACAATCGCCCTGCTTTCTCTAGCAACAGCCGTGAAAGCACATGACACGCATCTCTTGCTACCAAACCTGGAAAATAGCTTGTCGCAAGCGACCGAGCAGGTGCAGCATTTACAGCGTATAGAGCAAGCAGATTACCCGATCGATGAACTTCTACGCTTTTTCACCTTCTTCTACACAATGGAAGAAGTGGGTAGAAAACTTCAACGCATGGCAAGTACTTTGCAATCAAGCTAACGCTGCTGTTGGCATAAAGCCAGCAACCCAAAGGATGAAACCAGTGGCTGCTAAATCAACCAGACAAAATTAAGCTTGTAGAGTGCATTGCATCGAACATTACACTCATTAGAACTCTAGAGGTGTCAATTCCTCAAAGTAACTCAGCGATAGCGGAGAGATGTGATAAGGGACGCTGCCTTTAGGGGCTAGGAACCAATTGAATGCGCCCAGCATCCATCTCGGACATCAGAAGTTCAAGCGCTTCAAAATCAACATCTGAAATGTGCCCTAAGCGTGTGAGTTCGTAGTTGATCTCGTTTTCAATGTCAGGAGTCAATTTTTTGACGTACAAGGCTTTCTGGACAAGGTGCCGGATCATTGCTGTTCTTTTCATTTTGATTAGCAGGAGCTCTGCGTAAATTCTCTACTGGTTGCCTTAGGATTGAAGTGATCCAGCCCTAGACGTAAGAGTGATTTAGATCACTACTTAGAGGGGAGTAGCGCGGAAAGCCGTATGACATTTCTTTAATCCAGCAACTTGATCAACGGATACGCTTAGAAAGCATTGAGCCAGAACTTTACGAATGCTGCATCCGCTCGTGGTTGGATTGTTTGTCGGCTGCTTTTCAACGAGCGACTCATCGCGATGAATTGCATCTTGAGCGTATAAAAACTTACACGAGCTTTACATATTTAGACGATGAACTGGTGGTTCATTAAGCCGTTTGTGATGGAGAGACAGCACCCTGAGTTTGCACGGAACTATGGGAAAAGGTGACGCTACAAAGTAAATTGCCTTAGCTGGCTAGCCAAGATGCAGTGTGCATTCTAGAAGTAATCGCTGATTCGCTAGGCCATACGGTTGAATTGCGATCGCTTTCTGAAAAGCTTCAATGGCGTCTGCATAACAACCCAACGCTGCGTGACATAAGCCCAAACCGTGTAGAGCACCAAAATGAACCGGATTGAGGTAGATTACCGTTTCGCAGTCTGCGATCGCCTTTTGATATTGACCCTGAACGTAGTAGAGCACCGCTCGTCGATTCCAGGCTTCTGCAAAATCAGGTTGATCTTGCACCAAAGCTGTCAGAGTCGCCTCTGCTTCAGAGGGGTTGCCTTCTTCAAGCAAACTTTGAGCACGTCGGAGCCTCTCTAAGCCAAGCATCCCTTTTTGCCCAAACCAGATGTGCCAGAGTGCTTGGGTCGCGCAATCGCGCACAGCTTCGTCAGGACTCTTTAAATCTTCGAGTAAGGGCACAATCGACGGCTCTTGCATCACGTTGAGGAACCTAGTTGAGAATGAGGTGCGGTTTCGACTCTCGCATTATGGTGTCTTTTTCGGGAGGGTTGATCCGCCATCGACACAACATTTGTCGAACAAACAAAGTCTTTTATCAGAGCTTTATCAGGGATTCATACTTGAACGAATGCATTGGGTGCGATCGTCGATTGAAATTGATCTTTAAGATCGCCCTCACGCTGCATCCAGGTTGGAAAACTGTTTTGACAAGAGAGGGGTCGCTACCAATGTTTATAGCTGAGCTTTAGAGGTCGGTAGAGGCTGCATGAAACCCTTCTAGTGGAGTCACGACGGTTGGATTTTGGTCAAGCCAGCGATCAATGTCTGCTCTCACAATAGCCGGAATCTCCCACGGAAAGAGGTGGGCCGCGTTAGGGTAGCAGTGATAATCGGCTTGAGGCAGTGCCTGCGCGGTCTCTAAACTGGAGGCGGCTGTAATGTGGCGATCGTCTGCTCCTGCAAGCACAAGACAGGGACATTGAATCGCTGCTAGATCCGACAAACGGTTGTAGCCTCGCTGTAGCGCCATTGATAGAGCCTGCGTGGCTCGACTAGACGTTTGTAGATAAGCTGGTAAGGCTTCTTTAGCTAAGTATTGATAAGCGGTTGGAGTGTGTTGCTGAATGAGATAGCGGTAAAGCGATCGCCGCCCAAAGGTATCCATATTCCACTGCCAGCCGGGATTAAACCAATTCAAAATCGACGCGACTCCAGTGTAGGCGTTGTCTTGCCATTGGATGGCTGGATGATTGCTTCTGGGACGTGCTGCTGTTGCCACTAAAACTAAGCCACTGACTCGTTCTGGCATCCGTAGTGTCAACTCTAACGCTAAGATGCCACCCAACGACCAACCTAAAACCAGACAGCGAGCAATGGCATACTGATCGAGCAGTGTCTCTAGATCATTCAGGTGGTCAGTCATTACAAACGCAGTTGCCGCACGACTACGACCATACCCCCGCAAATCAGGCGCGATCGTCCTGAAGCGTGTGGATAGATGCTGGGTAAACACCGACAAGCTTTGTCCTGTTCCTGGGTGTCCGTGCAAGCAGAGAATGGGAAAGCCCTGTCCTTGGACTAACGTATGGAGGTGGATTGCTTGTGAAGATGATTGAGGCACAGATTAATTAAAAGCGGCGGATAAGCAACAAACTCTATGCTAACGGTTGGCATTTCCTCTAGCCCGCACCTCTGCATTCCACTAAGATAAAACGCAGGGAGTGCGCTCCAACAAAGAAAGGGTGTTGCCCTTTCCTTGAAGAGTCTTTAGAGTCCCTCGTTACAGTACTTCCGTGTTCCTAAGCTATTCTCCTCGTACATCTCCCCTGTACAGGGCTGCGATCGTTGCAACTTTGAAATAAGGATTGACCCGAAGCATGGCAGAAGAAACAACGCCAAACCAACCTGAACAGGCTCCTACTAATACTGAAGCGAAAGCAACCGACATTCCTACGGCAAATGCTCCGGAGCCAGAAATCGCTAAACCAGATGCTGTTTCGGATGCGCCAGAGACCGATACAGCGCCAAAAAAACCTGCTGCCAAACGACCACCAAAAGCAGAGGCTGAAGGAGATGGAGACGCTAAGCCTGCTGCCAAGCGAGCACCTAAAGCTGACGTTGATGCTGACGGTGCTGAAAAACCAGCCGCAAAGGCTAAAAAAGAAAAGCCTCCAGCGTTGGAAGACAAACCTTTTGCCGATTTCATTCAGCAGGACTACCTGCCAGCACTCAAAGCGGGTTTAGCAAAGCAAGACATTGCTGACGCTGATCTGTCGTTTGAGAAGCGCAAGATTAATGTGATTGGCTTTGCTCAAGCCCCCGAATGCTGGCAAGTGGTCGGTCGTTTGACAAGCGATGCTCAGCAGTCCAGGGAGTTTAGCATCTATTTTTTCGATGAAAAGATTAATGGGCAGAAAGGCTTTTCCTATTCCGAGAGTGGCGGCAAGGCCAGCACCCTGGAATCGTTTCGGATTGATGAGCGCAAGGTTGATTTGGGGCTGCTCGTTTTTTGGACACTGCAACGGTTGAATGCCCAAAAATGGCTGGTGAGAAACTGAGAGATGGGGCTAAAGGCTGAAAGCTAAAACAGCAACGGATGGCTTTGCTCTTCTCTTTGGGTGGTCCAATCAAGCTCAGGAACGAACGGCGTCCGTTTTTGCATAAGCCCTAACGCCAAGCAGAGCTATCGCTTACTTAAGCCCTCAGCCTTGCCTTACAGCTCCTTAAATTCATAGGTGACGACGCCCGTTTCTGGATCGTTGGTGATTTCAACATAACCCTCTCTCACCATGTGTAGAAGGGTAGCTTCTACGTAAGCGAAACTTGTGCCAGTTGCCATTACTCCTTGAGTGACAGATAGTTTGCCTCCTCTGGCTTCTGCGGCCTGTAGAAGCTTCATAAGCAATGGATTAGACTCTAGCCTGGTTGGTACGGAGATCGTATCAGCAGGGATAACGCGTTGAATAACTGCCTGGTGAGGAGAGGCTCCGGGTATTAAGCCCTGACCTGCTCTGAGTTTGATGTTGTGTTCATCGACCATGTTGGGGATCAGCAAGAGGTCGATGAGTTGCCCAAAGCCAAAAAGCCCAAAACTGAACATCCACAGCAGCCCAGTCAAAATCTTGCCGTTATAGAGACGATGTAGCCCATGCACCTGAAGCAAACAGCCAAGCCAAAGAAGATAGGCTGTGCCAATTTTATTCATGTCTGTTTGGGATGCTCTCGTTTCCACGTTGTTCGTCCTCAAAGGATGCTCTCGTCTCCACGTCTTTAAATGATAAAGACTTTGCTCCAAAGCAGGCAGGGGAGCAGGCGAACCCTGTCAAGGTGTTACGAAAGTTGACGACCTGTTGCAACTCTTAACGCGATCGCTGAGTTTCGTCACCAGTTACCTTGGTAGACTTGTCTACGTAATCATCGCTGTGGTGTCGTCTATGCGCGTTTGAATCTCTGCACGCCAATCGCTTCAGAGTGTTTTGAACATCCGATCGCATCTGTACTACCCTTCACTTTGATAGTGGTACACTGCGAAGACCGACGCACCATCCCTTCGATGCAGAATCTGTAAAAAGAACGAAACGACTCATGGTAGATTCCCTTAAAAAGCCTAGCTTTGAAGAAATACGTCCTGGAGTAAAAGTTCCGGCGAAGGAGACGATTCTCACGCCACGGTTTTATACAACCGACTTCGATGCCGTTGCGGCGATGGATATTTCACCCAACGAAGATGAACTACTCGCCATTTTGGAAGAGTTTCGAGTCGATTACAACCGTCATCATTTTGTCCGCACGGCTGAGTTTGACCAGTCCTGGGAGCACATTGATGGAGAAACGCGCCAATTGTTTATTGAATTTTTGGAGCGCTCCTGTACGGCTGAGTTCTCTGGCTTTTTGCTTTATAAGGAACTAGCGCGCAAGCTGAAAGATAAAAATCCGGTGCTGGCAGAGTGCTTTGCGCTGATGTCTCGTGATGAAGCCCGTCACGCAGGCTTCTTGAACAAAGCCATGTCAGACTTTAACCTCCAGCTTGATTTGGGCTTTTTAACCAAGAGCCGTAGCTATACGTTCTTCAAACCCAAATTTATTTTCTACGCGACCTACCTATCCGAGAAGATTGGCTACTGGCGCTACATCACCATTTACCGCCACCTTGAAGCGCATCCCGAAGACCGGATTTATCCCATCTTCCGGTTCTTTGAAAACTGGTGCCAGGATGAAAATCGGCATGGCGATTTCTTTGATGCCATGATGCGATCGCAGCCCCAGATTTTGAACGATTGGAAAGCGCGACTGTGGTGCCGCTTCTTCTTACTATCGGTTTTTGCCACCATGTACTTGAATGACATCCAGCGATCGGGCTTCTACAAGGCGCTGGGACTGGATGCGCGCGAATACGACATTCATGTCATCAACAAAACCAACGAGAGCACAGCAAAAGTCTTTCCAGTGGTTTTGGATGTTCAGAATCCCGAATTCTACCAGCGTCTTGATCACTGCGTGGCAAACAACGCCAAATTAACAGCGATCGTCAACGCCGATACTTCAAAGTTTGTGCAGTTTTTCCAAAAGCTACCTTACTACGCGTCGAATGCGTGGCACCTCTTCCAGCTTTACGTGATGAAGCCAATTGATGCTGCCCCGTTACAGGGAACAGCTCGTTAGTTAGTGCGTTTGCCCTTGGTTTTAGCGGCTTTGCATGACCTGCAACTTACAGGTGCAAAGCCGTTTTTTGCGGAAACTTTTTGTGGAAACAATATGGAGTCTGTCACAATCAACGTGTTCATGAACTGAGAAACCCTGTTGCGATCGCACTTATTCCTCAATTGCTATCTTTTACAAGCCTGTTTGCTTGTTAATGGTGTCTTCACTATCTACCCTGCTTGGAGTCTGCCGACTGAAGTAGTATCCCGCTCGGCGATTGACCTCGTGAAGCAAAACCCACCCTTAGAGAGCAACTTCGCGGTGGAGGATATGCAGTCAGAAGCTAACGTGATGGGTTCCACAACTGAAGCAGGAGTCAACCACGTTAGAAAGAGCCAAGAATCAGAAATGAAGAATCAGGAGTCAGGACAGACGGTACCAGTGGGTTCCCCTGACCAAGAACCCCTTCAAACCAACCCTCAAACCTTAAACCTCAAAAGCTCTCCCGCCTCTACGCTTGACCTTGATCCCAACCTCCTCGAAAGCAGTCCTGTTCTGCAACGCTGGTTAAAGCAGGTGCCGAACGTTTTAACTGATATCAAGCGCGATCCCAGCTTTCGGACGCGGTTGCGCCTAGGCTACACCCAATTCCCCTCCTCAAAACAGGCAAGTGGGCTAAACGTGGGCCTTGAAGATGTGTTTGTGGGGCGATCGGGCTTGACGCTTAGTGCTGACTACCAGACTACGTTTAACGGTCAACGAGAAGCTTGGGGAGGTGATTTACGCTATTACATCCGGCCGCTGGGTAGTGTGATTAATATCGCTCCAGTACTGGGTTACCGTCATTTAACAACGACCCGCTACAGCACAGAGGGGATGAATGTGGGTCTGCGTTTCCTGTTGGTGCCTTCGCGCACGGGGGCGGCTGATCTGGCTTTAACACAGAGTTGGGTTGCGCCAAGGGGGCAGGATGAAGTGGGGTTGACAACGCTATCCTTTGGCTATGCACTTACGCACAACCTTCGCCTCTCTACGGATATTCAAAAGCAGAATTCTCGCTTTCGTAGCGATAGCCGAGTGGGCCTTAACCTTGAATGGATGTTTTAGTTGCGTCTTGAAGGACTTTCTGTAACGAGAACGGAAGAGGTAGACGATCGTCTACCTCTCTCGCTATAAGCCAGTATCTAGACGGTTTAGCGGTATGAAAATGATTTCTAACGATGTGTTACAGTACTGGAACTCACTCCATCAGTCATTTTAGTGCCACGCAAGGAGGCATTGTTAAGATTGGCATCGCTCATATTAGCATCACTCAAATCAGCATTGGTAAGATTCGCTTTGGTCAAATTTGTTTCAGTCAAATTTGCTCCGACCACGATCGCATCCGTGAGGTTCGCATAGCTTAAATTTGTGCGAGTCAAATTTGCTTTTGTTAAATTAGCGCCACTTAAATTTGCACCACTTAAATTCAAATTTCTGAGATTTGCTGCCATTAAATTGAGATTTCTAAAATCTCGTTGTCCTGCTGAGTAGCGGCTCATGAGTTCTTTCGTATTCATGGGGTTTTTGAGGGTAAGAGGTAGCACAACAAAAGTGTCAACGCTAAGTGCGCAGGCGATAGGTGAGTACAGACACATCCCCGGTGGGAACAAAATACGTTTCAATGTGGTTCTGGTCTTTAAGCCGTTGCAAAGCATTCACTAAAAGTGGATAGCTTTTGCCAGTGAGATCAAAGAGTTGCCCACGGTTTTGATCTCCTCGCTGAAGCGCCTCTAAAATGAGGCGATCGATGGGTGGGGGTGATGCTCCAACAGTCATTGGTCGAATCTCCGCTTCACTTGCTTATACTGGGCGAGTGCTTTGGGCTTTCATTTTTCGATCGGTGCTTCAAAGTGTTGATGCTTATGTAGGTCTGGAAAGATGCATGCTTTTGAAACAGCACCCTGTAAAGCGATGCAAAACTGAATTGATACCTTCGCTTTTTCCAAGATACTTTGAGTCATCCGACCTCTTTGAACAGGGATGAATACAAGGTTGAGATGGGCGTTGCTACAGTTATATCTCAACCTCAAAAGACAGAGCCTTAACCGCTTTCAAGACTCTAGAGTGAACGCTTTTTTCTCAGTGCTTAGTAAGCTCTAGAGGAGCGATTGTTGTTTGACCAGTGCTCTTTGGAGAGCCACGTTCTTCACGTGGTCTTGCTTGATTCACTTTAAGATCACGGCCCATCCATTCAGCGCCATCAAGGGCTGCGATCGTGGCTGATTCTTCGGTTCCTGTGCCCATTTCAACGAAGACAAAGCCTCGAAGGCGGCCAGTCTCACAGTCAATTGTCAACTGCACACGCTTAACCTCGCCATATTCGGCGAACGCCTTGCTGAGGTCGTCTTGGGTAACCTCGTAGGACAGATTGCCAACGTACAACAGACATAAGAAATCTCCCGAATCAGAAAATGGAGAGTTAGATCCGGAGGACGCTCGTAAAACGAATTACACAGCCGAAAATAATCCTTACTTGCAAGCCTAGCACAAGATTCCGTAAAGACGCGGATGCCAGCTACTAGCTCCTTGTACTTGTAAACAATGATTCACGGTTAATGCCTTATTTCTTAATGTGGTTGCTACCGTTCGTGCAGTCGGTCAGTTGCTTAGATAGCGCCCTGTTTTGCCTGTAGATAGGGCGAAACCTGCTGCTTGACGAGTCAACCGGGCAGAAATCGGTGTGGTAAGCCGTGTAATGCTGCTTCAGTAACGTACTTGAAGCCGTCTTTGGTCTGCTGTGTCTAGAGTTCAGCAGTCATCGCTTTGGCCTGGTATCGAGCGATCGTCGTTCTCAAAGATAGACATCTCAACAGCTATTTTTCTGCTGCCATAATTTATACTCTAAGAGGGCGTCTTAAAGGTATAGCTCATAGTCAAAACCTTTCAGGGCGCGGCATTCAAACAATCATGTTTCGAGGACTGAGGGGATGATTTGCCGCATGTCACGCCCCGACGCAAGGTGATCGCAACGTCTCAAACATCCTTTAAGAGAGCCACTGAATGATATTTAAAGTGAAATCTTTCTTGACGGCTCAAATACAGTTGTAAACTCGTCTAAGGCTTTGCGAATGATCGCAATCTAAAGCTGTGTCGCGAATAGTTTTCTATTAATAAATAGACAGAATGATATTGCTTCAGAGAGTGTAAGCCGACAGATCGCTTTTCGACTAAGATTCTTAATTTAGAATTAAATTCTTAAAACAACTTGGCATTCAGGTAAGACGTGGCACTCAAGCAAGAGTACAGTCGATTGACAGGTAACGGGTCAGTTAACCTTTTAATGCATTTTTTCGATAGGAGCGTTTGCTTGACTACCTTGCTGCATCCAACGGCGACGATTCATCCCCATGCTGAACTGCATCCTACTGTGCAAGTCGGTGCCCATGCGGTGATTGGGGCGAAAGTAAAAATAGGACCTGAAACGATCATTGGCCCGAATGTGGTACTTGATGGTTGGACTGAAATTGGCGCACGTAACCAAATTTTTCCGGGTGCGGCGATCGGGGTAGAGCCGCAAGATCCATCTACCACGAGTGCGCACAGCCTGGTCAAGATTGGTGACGACAATCAAATTCGAGAATACGTCACCATTAGCCGTTCCAACCATGCCGATGAAGTTACAAGCATTGGCGATCGCAATTTGTTAATGGCGTATATCCACATGGCTCAAGGATGCATGATTGAAAACCAGGTGGTGATTGCCAATGCGGTCATTTTGGGTGAGCATGTACACGTTGAATCGCGGGCATTTATTAGCGGCATTGGTGAAATTCATCCGTTTGTCCACGTTGGGCGCTTGGTGATGGTGGCATTCATGCATCAAATTACTCGCGATATTCCACCCTACATGCTAGTAGAAGGTCAACCTGCACGGGTGCGATCGTTGAATCGGGTGGGACTCAAACGCGCAGGCTTAGCCAGTGAAAAAGAAGGGCAGGTCATTCAAACGTTGAGAACAGCCTTTCGTTTGCTCTACCGATCGGGCTTCTCGCTTGAACAGTCGTTAGAAAAAATCGATTCGCTGCCCGACAATGAGCACTTACTTCATTTGCAGCAATTTTTACGTCGATCGCAAGTAGAAGGGCGGCGTGGGCTGACTCCTGGTAAGAACTTGGGACGTCTTGAAGCGGCAACGGACGACACCGTACAGTTGTATTAACCAGAAGTCTGAGAGTAAAGCTATGTCAGATCACTGTTGTCAAAAAAAATCTAGTGAACTGGAAGCCCTCTCCAAGCAGCAAAGCAAGATCCTGTGGGTCGTACTCGGTATCAATGCGGTTATGTTTAGTGTTGAGTTGCTTGCAGGGATATGGTCAAACTCATTAGCATTGACGGGTGATTCGCTGGATATGTTGGGTGATGCGATCGCGTATGGCAGCAGTCTTTACGTCATCAACATGGGAAGCAAGGCTCAGGCCCGCTCCGCCATACTCAAAAGCGGCATTATGTTTTTATCGGCTGTTTTCGTCTTTGCCAGAGCTGCCTATCAACTCGCTTTGAGTACCCCTCCAGAGTTGAGAGCGATGAGCGGTATTGGCCTAATCGCTCTCTGTGCTAATTTAGTTTGCCTGTATCTCCTTACTCAACATCGCAACGACAATATCAACATGTCTTCAGTATGGCTCTGTTCTCGCAACGATATTATTGCCAACGCTTCTGTATTAAGTGCAGCAGGGTTGGTTTATCTGACGCACTCACCTTTACCAGATATCGGAGTTGGCATGTTTCTTGCCGTTGTTTTCGCGAAGTCAGCAGGCTCAGTACTCTCTCAATCATTGCAGCAATTGAGGCAGGCATAGCTGAGGCTGAACTCATTCTTCTGACACATATTCAGTAAAAATGACGACGAAAATGCAGCGTTGGTGCTCTGAGGCTTAGCGTTGAGTGCTTGAAAGTTTAAAGCTAATTCGATCGCGCCTCTAAACTTGCTCAGGGTCAATGCCAGCGGCTCTTAACCGTTCTGCTAGCCGCTCTGCACGTTGCCGTTCTTGCTCTGCGCGAGTTTGTGCTTGTTGAAGCTGTTGAGCAATCTCTGTGTAGGTTGCAAAGGGTTCACCATCTGGTCGTAGGAGTTGCAGCACGGCACCAGAGGTATCAAACCGAATGCCAAGCCGAGGGCTGACCCAGCCTGCAACTGGATCAATCACATCCAACCCATTCTCGCTCCGAAGCCAGCCGCTCAAATCGTTGCGATCAGGGTCGTATAGGTAATATTCTTCCACTCCGTAGCGATTGCAGAAAACTAGCTTTTTATCCATTTCGGTGCGAGTACTGCTCGAAGAAAGAATCTCAAACACCACGTGCGGCGCAATCGTGTTTTATTGCCACTGCTGATAGGAGCCGCGATCGCCTTTCGGTCTGCCAAAAATCACCACGACATTTGGAGCTGTACAGATGTTGTTACTTCCCTCGACGGAATACCAGAGCAGATCACCCGCCACAAAAATATTGGCCTCAGCAGCAAACAGCCACTCCAGGTTCTGCTGAATCACCACAATCCAGCGGAACTGCTTTGTGTTGTCTGCCATCGGCTTACCGTCGCTGTCGGGGTAAATGATTTGTGGATTTGCAGTTGTTTTGAGCTGAGGTCACATAACGCTGACGGTTGATAAGCTGGATTTAACCAGAGCAGCCACTCTGAATTTAACCTAGCATGACGCATCCGCTTGTTCGCTGCAATGCCGCGCGCCTTAACGATGAGCATGAATTAAGACAATTGTACTATGCCATTTCACGGTTTGATGCACCAGTCGCATAAACGCCGATCGCGCTTTTGTAATCTCTGTATGAGAAAGCTGCCGCGAGAGATGCGTTGCGTAGGTTGGTTGAGCGTCGGTGGGAGTGAACCAGCGATCAATCAACGCTGTTGTGATTAATGTGTCTGTAGAAAGTGACTCGACTTGCATTGCTACCGTAACGCCAGCCACTTCAAAAATGCTTTGTAAATCCTGGATGTCCCAATTCACCATTGGGTCTTCGGGCTGCGTGTAGATGGCTTCTTCTGACTCGGTTAGTTTTTGATAAAGTTTGGCGCTCAGCCAGATGGGGTCAAGCAGTTGGTAAAGCCGCTGTGCTTGATGAGGAACCGCTTCTGCTAACGTGACGGTGCCATTGGGCTGTAGCCAGTCTACGAGCGATCGCACCACACCCGCCTTATCAACTTCTCGCATGAGTGCATTACGTCCGATGATGTGGTCAAACCGTACATCGCTTACTTGTGTTTTCAGAACGCTTGGCAACTCTGTGAGGGAGGCTTGCAAAACGATCGGGCGTGTGAGTTCTGGTAGGGCAGCAGCTTGTTGAGTCAGTGCCTCTGCATCGGTTGGGGTGCGAACACAGGCAACGACACTGCCTTCGGGCACCTGGCGAACCGCTTCCCAGGTTAGTAACCCACTGCCAGCGTTGAGATCCAGCACTACATGATGGCGTTGGGGCGCGGCAAGGGTGAAGAGGCGATCGCGCAAGGCCCCAAGTCGTTCTCCAGCCTGCCCTAACGTGCGCTGAAGCCAGCGTTCCTGGGCAGAATCGACAGGGCTAAAGGTCAGCGCTTCTGATGCGGTTGTGTCGTCTACTAGTGCGGCCAGTTGCGCCTCACGCTGTCGTGCTACTTGTGTTTGAATGGTGGCCTCAAAACCTTGCTTTGATGGTTGGTAAAAGACTTGCCCTTGTAGGCTGCTGGGCAAATACTGCTGAGCTACCCAGTGATCACGGTAGGCGTGGGGGTAGAGGTAGCCTGCGCCATGCCCAAAGCCTTTTTTGTCTCGATTGGCATCTTTTAAGGGATTGGGAATATCCCCTTCTCGCTCTTGTTCTACTGCAGACAACGCATCGAAAAAGCCCATGACGCTGTTGGATTTGGGAGCCGTTGCTAAATAGAGAGTCGCGTGGGCGAGTGGATAACGTCCTTCGGGTAAGCCGACGCGATCGAACGTTTCTGCACAGGCATGGACGATTGCGATCGCATTGGGGTCTGCCATGCCCACATCTTCGCCAGCCAAAATCAGCAATCGACGAAAAATGAAGCGTGGATCTTCCCCGGCATAAACCATCCGCGCCAGCCAATAAAGTGCGGCATCGGGATCAGACCCACGCACACTTTTGATAAACGCGCTGATGGTATCAAAGTGGGCATCCCCTTCTTTGTCGTACAGCACAGCACGACGCTGGATGGATTCTTCTGCAACCGCCAGGGTGATGTGGATGATGCCTGCTGCATCTGGTGATGTGGTTTCCACAGCGAGTTCCAGCGCATTTAGCAACGCACGCGCATCACCGTTTGCCACATTCACTAGATGATCAAGCGCGGCTGCCTCTAACTGCACGTTGAGTTTGCCGTAGCCGCGATCGACATCCTGTAATGCCTGCTGTACAACGTTTCGCAAGTCTGATTCTTCTAACGGCTTCAGCTGAAAGAGCCGCGATCGACTGACCAACGCTTTATTCACTTCAAAGTAGGGATTCTCTGTCGTCGCACCAATGAGAACAACCGTGCCATTTTCGACCCAGGGTAGCAACGCATCCTGCTGGGCTTTGTTGAACCGATGCACCTCATCGACAAACAGGATGGTGCGCTGACCGTACAGGCCACGTTTGTCTTGAGCAGCGGCGATCGCCTCTCGGATCTCTTTGACCCCAGACAGCACCGCATTAATGGCAATAAAATGCGCTTGCGTTGTATTGGCAATAATCTGCGCCAGTGTCGTTTTTCCCGTTCCTGGTGGCCCGTAGAAAATGAGCGAAGAAAGTTGATCGGCTTGAATCGCTCGTCGCAGCAACCGTCCAGGCCCGACGATCGCATCTTGACCCACAAACTCATCCAACGTGCGGGGACGCAACCGTGCTGCCAACGGCGCTTCAGCCTCAGTGATGTCTAAACGATGCTGCTGAAAAAGATCCATAAGACGTCACGGCTTACCCAGACCTCCGACTCTTGAAGTCGGAGGTCTTCTTGATAGTAGGCTACGCTGACAATTTCTGTAGACCAATTCTGGCAGCTTCAGCAACCTGTGGATGGCTATCTTTCTCCAGGTATTTCAAGGCAGAAACGCTCTTTGGTGTTGGCAGGTTACCGAGTGCTTCGGCTAAACGCTGACGCACCAGCCAGTCTTCTGCCTGGGCAAACCGCAGAATATGGTCAACGGCCTTGATCGCCTTGATTTCACCTAAGGCTGCGATCGCGGCCTGATGTAACACCACTTCATCGCCGTCAAGCGCCTGAATTAACGCATCATAAGCACGCGGATCTTTCAAGTTGCCGAGCGATACAGCAGCGCTAAAGCGAACTAACCAATCAGTATCCTCGTAGAAAGCTCTGACAAGCGGTTCCAAGGCTCTTGGATCTTCTAAGTAACCCAACGCTCCAGCCGCATCAGCTCGAATGCCATAATCAGGCTCATTGGTGAGAATGTCGAGCAGTAAGGGGTAACACTCGTTTGTTTGCTTGAGTCCCAGCGCGAAAACGGCCATCGATCGCACCTGAAGGCTCTCATCATTCAGCACTTTTTTGATAAGCGGCACCGCCGCCTCTGCGGAGACATCGCGTAGAGACACCAGCCCCAGCATGCGATCCTTCATGCTTTGGCTTTCTAGCTGAATAGAAATTTGCTGTAAGTTTGTTGAATCCACGTTACAAAACGTTATATTTTCTCCTCTATTGTAGTCTCTAGCGTAAGACAACCCAAGTGAAGAGAACCGTTCTCTAGAGAAGTTGTTGGTTGTAAAGCCCTAAAGTCTTTCAGGCATACAGGAAAGGGCATACCAGAAAAGTAGTTGGTTGTAAGAAGAACGCTGATCGCTGGCGGCTGACGGCTGATCGCTAACTGCTAAAGGCACAGGGCTAAAAATAGAGCAATGCTGTGGATAATGAGGCGACTTAAGCACCCCCACACATATGCTGAGAGTCGGGCAGTGTCACCGTTTGACGAGTTCTGTAATTGAAAAGACGATAAGTGCGCCCGCGATTGTCACCCGGAGGGCAGTTTTTAGGAATGGAAACCAGACACACGTTGACTTTTTCGCCCACGATCGCTTGTTTCAGCGTTGGAACTTCGTCATAAGAAACTAAATAGATACCATTCGTCAGTTCAACGCTGGTACCACTACCCTCGATCGGTGCGCCAGTCGAACCATCTACCAGGCGTGTGCCAACCGTTTTAATAAACGTATCAGCACATTTTCCCACTTGCACTGGAGGCGGCGCACTTAGCGCAGGCATGGTGAATGGAATGAGACTGCCAGAAAGTGCGATGAGACCTGTACTAACCACATGCTTGAATTTTTTCACGATACGGCCTCCAGCCATTTGGATATAAAGAATTTCATGAGACGTGTAAGGACGGTCAGCACTCAGCGCAGGCTCGATCACCTCCTTCTGCCTTTTGCCTTCTGCCTACTGGCTACTGCTTGTCTTCACTCCCACCTGCTGCCGTATTGGAATTTCGAGCCAAAACTCAGCGCCCTCTCCGGGAGCAGAAATACATTTCAGAACGCCGTGATGCTTTTCGACGATGATTTGATAGCTAATGGATAGCCCTAATCCCGTCCCTTTGCCGATCGGCTTGGTGGTAAAGAAGGGATCAAACAGCTTAGCGTAGTGTTCTGGAGCAATACCGGGACCGTTATCGCGGATGCGGATGACGACGGAAGCGGGTGTAGGGTGTGGGGTGTAGGGTGCAGGGTATGAGTTGCTTTCTGCCTTCTGCCTTCTGCCTTCTGCCTCCTGCCCTCTAACCGCTTCTGTCTGAATCGTGATTGTTGCTGGGTTCGCGATCGCCTCAGACGCCGATCGCCCGTCGTTGTACTTCTCTAGGGCATCGATCGCGTTGCTCAAAATATTCATAAAGACCTGATTCAACTGTCCGGCGTAACACTCAACGGGAGGGAGATCACCGTACTGTTTGATGACCTCGATCGCAGCCTGCCCGGAGTTAGCTTTCAGTCGATTTTGCAAAATCAGCAGCGTGCTATCAATGCCGTCGTGAATCTTGACGCGCTTCATGTCGGATTCATCTAGACGCGAAAAATTGCGTAGGGAGAGGACAATTTCGCGAATGCGATCGGCCCCGATGCTCATCGAATCCAGCATCTTCTGTAGATCACCAATCAGAAAATCGAGATCGATATCTTCGCGATAGGCACAAATTTCGGGATCAAGGTCGGCATACCGCTGCTCGTACATCTGAATTAACGTCAGTAGATCTTTGGTATAGTTCGCCGCGTGCGGCAGGTTGCCGTAGATAAAGTTGATGGGATTGTTAATTTCGTGGGCCACGCCTGCTACCAATTGTCCCAGGCTCGACATTTTCTCGGTTTGAATCAACTGTGCTTGAGTTTGTTGCAACACCTGAAACGCCTGCGCCGATTTCGACATCTCTTGCCGCAGCTTGCGTTCATTGACGGTTACCTGTCCGAGCAGGGCATAAAACGAAATGGTGAGTCGTCCCAACTCATCTTCACGGCTCATAAGTGCTTCGCTTTTGGCGCTGGTTTCTGCTAGACGGTTGCACTCGTCCATAATTGGCTGCAACCGCTGGTTTAGCCGTTTGACAAACATGGCGACCACGATTCCCAGCACGATCGAGACGCCGATGATGGAACCTAACGCGCCGATCGCGGTAAAGCGTGCAACAGGCCCCAACACCACGCCTTCAGGAACGATCGCCATCAGCACCCAGTTGTTATTAGGAATCCGCTGGTACGCCCAGTATTCGCGCTTTCCTTGGGTATCCTGCCACTGCGTCACACCGCTATCGTTGCCCGTTTTCAACTCATCTTGAATGCGCTGCCATAGACCTGCGTAGTTGTTCAGGCTGGGGAACTGTTTGAGGCTTGCTTTTCTTTGAGTATCGCTGGGGTAGACCAGTTGAGGATCGGGTGGATAGGCGATCAAACCGCCCTTCGCGCTGACCAGCATGAAATAGCCTGCATCGCGCATGACTTGAATCGACAGCTTTTTGCTAAGAAAACCTAACTCCAGGTCTTGACTCAGGACACCGAGTAGCTGCCCCCTATTGCTATAAAACGGCATGGCATAGGCCGTGCTAACCAGCATCTGGGGTGGCTTGAGGGTGTCTTCCAGGTAAGGTACTGGCTCTAACCAAATTGGCTTGCCTGCGCTGATCGGTTGCGTAAAGTAGTTTTCCTGAAAGTTGCTTTGCGAGGCTTCTCCGCCTTGCGCCTCAATGATTCCCGTTTGAGGATTACGTGCTGCGTAGGGATAGGCAAATTTCCGCGTTGGCAAAATGAGACGATTGCCAGGCGGCTGTCCAAAGCCTATCCCCGTACCAAGAGGAGATGTGACGAGCGCGCGATCGAGCAAGTTGACATAGACCTGCTCTCGCCGTTCACCTGCGTCATACAGAGTTTTGATTGCATCGGCGACCAGTTTGGTGGAGTATTCCAACGTGTTGAGGTCGCCGTCCAGGTTCTCGGCTTTGACCTGAAGGCTCGATCGCAATTCTGCTTCCGACTGTCGCGCCAGTTCCCAATAGGTCAAGAAGGCGGTACCGATTAAGCCAACGAGCGAACCGCCCACCACCGATAGAAAAAGTCGCGACCCAACGGAACGCATAAGGGATGTCCGCCGAGGCTTTGGGGGCGCAGAGTCCGAGGCAATGGACTGCATAGGGGGTCTCCTGGGACTCTCTAAGTAGCGGCTGAGCAAAAATAAATAGCGGCTGAGCAAAAGTAATAACGGCTGAGCAAAGGCGGCAAAGCCATGAAACTTGCCCGGTCAATCAGGTTTGCCTGTAACGGCGGTTGGCAATGACGTTAGCTAACCGCTGTTAACGTTGCAGTGCGATCGTAGTAACACGCCAGAATAGAATCCATTTTCGCGTCTCCTGCAGCGATCGCAGTCACCTTTGCCATAAATTTATGGTCGATCAAGTGTTTCAACGGTTGCTCAACCTTGTTGAAAAGACGCATCGCATCAGCCGCCTGACGATCCCACTCTGGGTAATAGTGCAGAATATCGTCGGGCATGACTTTGGTACGAGCAGTACCCAGTTCTGGAAAGCAGTAAAACGGCTTATCCAAATTAAAGTACCCGTAATCATCCGTTAATTCATCGCCGGGATGAATGTCTCGTGAGGCTAGCTCAAACTTGTAGGGAGTCGCAATGCAGCTCGAATGAAAGCTATGGTTGACGAACCGGGCAATGTCTCCGCACAGAATATAGAATCCTCGTTCATCCCGATAGCTGTACTTGAGAAAGCATCTGCGCTGCACGGGGTCAAGGGTTGCTGGATAGGATTCATCAAACGCCTGATCGTGCTCATCCAAAATCCATATAATCGTGCCCTTTGGAATGAGCTGAGTGGCAAAAACACCGTAGCCGATCGCAGCATTAATAAAGCGAACCTCTGTATGCGGATGCATCATTGCGGTAGAGAACCCTTCAGTTTGGAAAAATAAAGCAGTTTGCCATTGTGCACCAGACAACTCGAAGAGCAAAAACCTGTTCGCCTCCACAGTTGGTGTGTTGCTTTCAACGACGCACTATTCTAAGTTTGCCCAAAACACACTAACCGCAGCTTGAAGCGCCTGCATAGTTTAACGACCAGAAAGAATGCAAGTTTATCCTGAATGCATCAGGAGTTCAAAGGTAATTGTACGGAACGCCATAAAGCGAAAACGCGATTATACAAAAGCCCCGAATTCTTCAAGAATCCGAGGCTTTTAGTCCTACTTAGACAATAGTCCCTTAATAGCCCTCTTCTTCGTATTCAGGGGCTTTTGTTTTCTCAGGAAGATTGATGCGAGGAGCTTGGTAGGGTGGTAGAGGCTTTTGCTCCTCGTCTTCCCAGGCATCACCGTCCAGATCTTCGTCTTCGTAATCAACGTTTGGATAGGGTTGTGGAGGTTCGGGACGTGCAGCATAGCGATCGCGCGCAGGCGTTGCCTCACTCCAATTGTCTTCCTCTTCCTCGTCGTAGTAGAGTGACTCAGCCCGACGTTGCGGTTGCCGTAGTTGAGGACGTGAGTTGTTCCAGTTGTCGTCATCCCACGTTTCCTGGATAGCAGGCTCTTTCTGGCGCACGGGTGTGGCGATCGGGGTACGCAAGCCTGTGCCAAGCTGGTTATCAGCGCGAACAGGAGCCACGTAGGTATCTTCTTCGTCACGTTCCCAGGGAGGGGTGCCAATGCCGAGACGTTCCAACACGCCGACAGATAGTTGCAGCAGACGTTCTTCCGAGCCTTCAAACACAATCAGGCGATCAGGGCCACTGCTTACTACTTCGTCTACCGATAATTCGTAGGTACTGACGACCTGATCAGGAATGAGGGGGAGGCCGATCGATGCCAGGATCAGGGATGTAACCTTGCCATTATCAATATCAAACTTAAAGCCGCGCACTTTGCCTAGCAGTTCGCCTGTTTCAGTGACCACTTCACAGTTAATCAAGCTGCTGTAGGACTCAACATCAATATCTTCAATCACATCGTCGTTATCGACCAGAATAACATCCCCAATCTGCCGAATGCTGCTTAACAGCATGGGCTGAGGTGTGCCGTAGAGCAAGTTGGGACGCAAGCTGAGCGCTACCACTTCCTGCTGGTCAATGTCTACCCAAAGTTGACTCACGACACCCAGTTTTTTGCCCGTATCACGGGTGATCACTTGTGTCCCAAGAAGGTCTGAGCGTTGGCGGATCTCTTCAAATGCCATTATGGGTCGAATCCTGATTCGCAAATCCTGATCGTTAACAAACTGATCACTATCAAAGCATACAGTGGTCAAATCATACAGCAGGCTGCTTATACGGAGGCACTCTGTGGTAAGAGGTTAATGCCTAAAACCTGAGTGTAAGCCCCTCGTGCTTGCGTAACCCCGATCGTGCGATCGGCAGACTCAATCATCGGTCGCCGTAGACTCACCACGAGAAACTGCGCTTCCTGTGCTTGCTGTCTGATCATTCTAGCTAATCGCTCTACGTTTGCCCCATCCAAAAACATATCCACTTCATCAAAGGCGTAAAAGGGCGAAGGACGGTAGCGCTGGAGGGCAAAGATAAAGCTGAGTGCGGTGAGGGATTTTTCACCCCCAGACATGGAAGCAAGACGCTGAACGGGCTTACCTTTGGGATGAGCCACTAGATTCAGCCCACCGTTGAACGGATCTTGGGGGTCTTCGAGTTGGAGGTGACCGTCCCCATCCGAAAGCGTGGCAAAGATGGATTGGAAGTTGAGGTTAACCGCATCGAAGGCTTCTTTAAAGGCGCGTTGACGCAACGTGGTGAAATTCTCGATACGCAGGAGGAGTTCGGTGCGTTCTTCTTGCAGGGTTTGAAGTTTTTCGGTGAGTTCTTCAAGGCGCGCCTGGGTGCGATCGTACTCCTCCAACGCCAGCATGTTCACAGGTTCCATTGCTTGAAGGCGCTTCTGGAGCGATCGCAGTTCGTGCTGCAATTCCACTAGGTCACGGGTCGCCGTGTCGGGAATTTCTGGCAAGGGGTCAGGTAGATCGGGCTGCTGTGCCTCCAGTTGAAGGGTCAGTTCGCTTAATTCGGCTCGACGTGCTTGTTGGGTTTCTTCCAGCTTTTGCTGCTGCCAGGTGATCTGCTGCTGCTGCGTTTGCTGGTCACGCAACTGACGTTCGGCGCGATCGCGGGCTTGCTTCTCCAGCCCTAACCGTTGCTCTAACGCCGCCAGAGATGCCTGAGTTTCGCCAATTTTCACCTTCAACGCTGACTGCTGACCGCTGACCGCTGACTGCTCCTGCATCTGTGCCGTCTGCTGCGTTCGATAGTCCTGTAAGCGCTCCTGCCCCTGCTGGACTTTTTCCTGCGATCGCTGGCGCTGGTTGTCCAGATCCTGCAAGCGTTGTTCGATCGCCCGTACCGCCAAGTCTCGCTGCGAGAGTTCCGCTTCCTGGGCGCGAAGGGCCGTTTGAATTTGCTGCCATTCGCTGTGGGTTTGGGATTGTTCTAGCTCTGCCAGAGTCTGTCGCAAGGTCTGTAGCTGCTGCTCTTGCGCGGGAATTTCGGTTTCTAAGGTGTGTAGACGGGTTTGGGCGATCGCCAACTCCTGAGTATTTTGTGCAAGCTGGGTTTGCACCTGAGTCAGGGTCATGATGAGTGTCTGGAGTTCAGTGTCCAGTTGCTTGGTTTGAAGCTGAGCCTCACGGTGCTGTTGTCGAGCTTCTGCCAGTGCTTGAGTCCGTTCTTTGGTCAGTTGGGTGGCTCGCTGAATGCTATGGTCGCAGCGTGCGAGGATGCGATCGATTTCGTGCAGGCGATCGCGCAGGGCAATCACTTCTGCCGATTCGGTCGCTTCGACAGTGCCAAAGTGGATGGCCTGACGCTGGCTGGTGCTGCCGCCAGTCATGGCACCGCTGGTTTCCAGCAGTTCGCCGTCTAGGGTGACAATGCGGTGCTGCCCCATGTGCCGACGCGCGTCACTCAAGGTTTCAAACACCAGCGTGGTGCCAAAGACATAGGCGAACACGTTGCGGTAACGATCGTCAAACTCCACTAAATTCACGGCATAGTCGATACAGCCAGAAAGCGATCGCACGCCACTCGACGGCATTCGCCCTGCTTGAATCTTGTTGAGGGGCAGGAAGGTGGCGCGTCCCGCTCGTTTTTGTTTGAGGATTTCAATCCCTGCGGCAGCCGTAGCATCATCTTCTACCACCAAATTTCCTAACCGAGCGCCTGCTGCGGTTTCTAACGCTAATTGATAGCGGGGATCAACCCGCCCCAACTGAGCCACCAAGCCACAAACGCCTGTCAGACCCATTTGCAGAATGACCTGAGTGGCATGAGTGCCCTGAGCTTCTTGGATGGCCTGGGTTTGAGCTTCCAGCTTATCCAGCCGACGCTGTTTTTCGCGCTGTTCGTGCAATAAGCGCGTCTGAGTTTCTTGCTGAATCTGAAGTTCTTGTTCAGCCGCCGCAAGATTCTGGGCGATCGCCTGGATCTGCTCTTGAACTGCGGTCAAGCGTGCTTCAACCTCTGCCTTTTGGGTTTGTTGCTCTGCCAGCCGCTGCTGTAACGTTTCTACAGTTTGCGTCTGTTCCTGAATTTGGCGTTCTAGCTGACGGGTGCGCTCCTGTAGCTGTGCTTGCTCTGTTCGCTGTGGTTCTAGGGCATTGACAAGCGTTTCGATGTGGTGGTGCAGGGTCGTTTGCTCTTGCACCCAGGCTTCGGCACTGGCAGCGGAGGCATTTGCGGCTTCGCGGTTTTGCTCCAGGGTTTGACGTGCCTGATCCCGATCATGCTGGCGGGTGGTAAGGTGTTGTGCTTCGGTCGTTTGCTGTTGCGTAAAAGTGTCGATCGCCTGTAAGTGTTCCTGAAGTTCCCGCTGAGTTTGCGCCAGCTTGGTCACGGTGTCTTGACTGGCAGCCTGCAAATCGTGCTCTTGTCGTTGCAGTTGGCGCAGTTCTGCTTCGTGGGTTGCCAGTGTGGACTGGAGTGCCAACTGTTCGTCTTCGCCCAACGCACGGACGCGAGCATTCAACTGGTCTAACTCAGTCGTTGCTTGCTGAATGGTGGTTGTGAGAGCGGTAAGCTGCGTGCTGAGGTCAGCATGTTCGCGATCGCCCCCTTCAAGCTGTTCGCGGAGTCGCTGAGCGCTTTGAAATGACTGCTGATAACGGATGACAATCTCCCACTGTTCTTTGGTTTGCAGCTCCAGCCGCAGCTTTTTGTACTTTTCAGCTTTGATGCGATCCTGGGCGAGGCGATCGCGCTGGTCAATCAGTTCTTTTTCAACAATGTGATAGCGATCTTCGTGATCTTTAACGGCATCCAGCTTTTCTTTAGCCTGGTTGATTTTGCGATCGAAGGTTGCCACACCTGCCAGTTCATCAATAATTTCGCGTCGTTCGCGGGCATTCATCGAGATAATGCGCGTCACGTCCCCCTGTAGCACCACGTTGTAGCCTTCGGGATAGACGCGCAAACGGTTTAATTCTTCGTGCAGCTCTGTCAGGGTGCAGGGTTCGCCGTTGATGTAGTAGTTGGAGGTGTAGGTGCCTTGCTGGGTGACGCGGAGTTTGCGGGTGACACTCCATTCGGTGCGGATGGGACGCGCACCATTGCCGTTTTGAGCGTGCCCATTTTGGGTATGTCCGTTTTTGGCATGTCCATTCTGGGTATGTTCGTTTTCGGCATGTCCATTTAAATGTCCGTTGCCGTCAGAACCATTTGGCGATTCGTCTGAACGCAGAGAGCCATCGCTATTGACTTGCCGTTCGATCGCATCCTCTAACAGTTCTGGTTCATCGGACAGGTCAAAGGTGACGGTGACGCTGGCTTCGACGGTAGAACGACCACGCGTGCTTTGCGTATGGTTGACCAGATCGGGAAGGCGCTCTGCCCGCATACCCTTTGACCCTGCCAACCCCAGGCAAAACAGCAGCGCATCCAGCAAATTCGACTTGCCAGAACCGTTCGGGCCAGACACCACTGTAAACCCTGGCAGCAACGGAATCGGCGTTGTGCCACCAAAGGACTTAAAGTTGGAGAGTTCTAGACGCTTGATGTACACCTGGTAAGCAAGCCGTTTAAGGGAGAAAAGTCAGTGTTTAGTGTAGCCTCTCAGCGATGCTGTGAACGGAAAGATCACGGTTGTCTAAAGATCGCTCAAGCTTACCGCTGTCTGGCGATCGCTGTTGCCTCTATTCATAACACTTTTAGAACAAATGTTCTATGGGTTTTCTACAGAATTTGTGGGTTTTGTGGGCTGCGGCGATCACTTAAGGTAATGCTTTGATTGTCACCAACCCTCCGGCAATACCTTGAATAGTCAACTCATACCCTTCAAGTAACCCCATTCCCACCAATGGATCTGTTTCTGACTCATTGATTTCAATAGTTCTGACCTGACCATCCCAAATGACAGATGCCTCATACACGTTAAACATACATAAGCTTCCGTCGCCTAAAAAGCCTTCCTGCTGCATGAACTAAGTAAGATCTAGAGCCATAATTACGGAGGGTGGCAAGGTCAGAAAGCCAGTGTATCCAGTATCGATGATTGCCCTAATTCCTTGACGTTGTTGATTCTCGCCAAGCACGGCTAACTGCACAATCGCCTCTCGATCGTGATTCACATTGCCAATAATCATGCAGAAGTAGTGGGAGAGCGAAAACCGAAGCGATGAACCGCACGATGCCCAATCCGAATCCCAAAAATCTGTGCGTCAGGGTAGCGTTTCAACAGTTGTTTGGCGGCAGTAAGGCTATCATCGCCAACCTCAAAGGCTCCTGTTTCGATGTCGATCGCTACAACTTTGCCTTGATTCCCTGCTTCAACCTGAGAACGAATCTGAGTATCGTAAAGCGCCTTGCCACGGCGAGCAAATTCTTCCTTGCTGTATCGAGGTTGTCGGGTTGGCATGGTTTGTCCTCGATCATTCGTTGCTCTTAGTTTAACTGAGGCGATCGTCCCTCTCATGCAATCCAACCCTTTAGCTTCAGGTAGTCGTGAAACGGTCGTTTAAAAAGTAGATTCGGTCTTAGCGTTCGCGATCGCCCTTTCCCCAGTCACCCCATTAGCTCACTACGTTTCTTCTGGTGGTACTAATTGCGTTTTCGCTGGTGGTGCTTACGTTTCGCTTTCGGGTTGTGCCGATGCAGTAGTTTGTATGGCGGATGAAGTCATTTCTGCTTGTGGCTGTTGCGTTAGCAGGTAATCTGGCAGAACTGCTCCTTCGTGGGACGCTACCGCGTTAAGTTGCTCCCGTGTTAGCCCAACTGTTTCTTTGAGATGCACCCCTTGCAGATTCGCTTTGTCAAGGATTGTCTTTTGCAGATTTGCTCCTTTAAAGATGGCCTCTTTCAGATCAGCTTCCCAGAGAATTGCTTTTTGCAACTCCGCACTTTCAAGTTCCGCCTCCTGCAAATTGGCTCTCGTAAGAATTGCCTGTTGCAAACTCGCTTTGTTGAGAAATACCCCTTGCAGGATTGCATTGCAGAAAATTGCCTGTTGCAAATTCACTTTTTGTAGGAATGCGCTTTGCAGGTTTGTGTTTATAAAGTTTGCGTGATTGAGTTGAGTGTTTGGCGGAAGCTGCAATCGTCGCAGGTCAGCGTTACTTAAATCAAGGGGGTTGCGTTCGAGCAGATGACCATAGCTGTGTTTACGTCGGGCAATGACGGTCATTACGGCTTGAATATCAGTTGGTAACGGTGGAATTTCTTGTTCAGCTTGTGCTTCTTTTTCTTTATTCCAGGGCGATCGCTCCCGCACATAAGAAGTCAGCGTTTCCATCACTTGCCAGTAATATTTCTCCTCGGCATCTTTTGCAATTTGTTCTAGCGCATAAATGCCGCCTAAGCGCACATGAATATTCTCACTTCCTAGTTGCTCTATTGCTTTGCTAAAGCGCTCCGCGACCTGTTTCGCTTCATTTGCTTGCAGCGTTCGCCAGGAAATGTAGAGCGTGACAAAGACCAGTAAACCGCCAACGGCTTGAAAGAGGCTTGTCCGAATCGTGTTTTCGGTATCGATGCGACCTTTTTCGAGGGTAGCAATCTCTTTGAGGTCTGCGGTTGAAGGCGTTGGTGACGTTTTGATTTGTTTGTCTAGGTCGTTGATACGTTTTGCTAGTGGCTCAACTCGTTGCTGCGGACTCACAACGACTGCATTCCAAAGCGGTGGCGTAATCACGTATAGCCCACCAAACGCAATGAGAATGAAAACTCCCTGCTTGGTGCGACGAAGCAATGCTTGCTTGGAAGAATTCAACGACCGTAAGCGATCGCTCAATGCTGAAGCGGTTATCTTTTTGAGCATCCTGCCGTAGTGATGTGAGGAACACCGATCGCCTGTAGATACATCCAGATTAGCGGTGCTTTCGCAAACAATGCTTGTGAGTTCAAGTCGGGTGCGATCGCAAGCTCTTTCCCAGGCGCAAACGAGCGATCGCTTACAATGCTATTGAACAAAACGCTAGCTTACTCAAACGCAGCTTATGGAAACTCGCAGCATTAAAGACGAAGCACACCGTCTGATTGATCAACTACCAGAAAATTCGACCTGGGACGATCTGATGCAAGAAATTTATGTGCGGCAAGCCATTGAAGCGGGATTAGCTGATAGCAACGCGGGTCGAGTGTTATCGATTGAGGACGTTCGTAAGCAGTTTGGACTCTCGGAGTGAACGTTTTTTGGACAGAGACGGCTGTGCAGCATCTTTCAACCATCTACTCTTACATTGCTCAAAACTCGCCCAAATACGCTGAGAGAACGATTGACCGCTTAACCAGGCGATCGCAGCAGATCGCTACCTTTCCGTTGTCTGGCGAGTGGTGTCAGAGTTCGCCACCGAGCAAATTCGTGAAGTCATTGAAGGCTCCTACCGGATCGTTTATTACATCAGACCTGAGCAAATCGACATTCTGGCAGTGCTACATGGTTCGCAACAGATCACCCCGCCAGAAGACTAAGCTATAGGTTTGAAGAAAAAATCCGATCACAAACGCCCCACTCGCCAAAAAGCCGCGATTACTTAGCCTTGGTCTTCTGGGAGACTTTAGGCAGTAATAACGGCTGCACTTAAAGCGTCTAAGCGATCGCAGATGTCGCTGAACAGAGGGCGCGTGGAAGGCGTGGGAGTCATGCAGTCTTGTTGTAGGGCACGCAGGCGATCGAAGGTTTCTTTTTGAACAGTGCCGTCCTCCAGCGCACAATGGTCTAACAAATCCTCCAGCAAACAGCCAAAGGCTCTGACCTCCAACCATTCCATTGCCTGAGCGATCGGGAGATCGGTCGTATTGTAAAAAGACGCGGCTCCGAAGTCTCCCAGCAGACTCGCGCCCGTTTCATTGACCAAAATATTGTGAGCGTAGAGGTCGCCATGCATAATACCGCGATCGTGGAGGTGAGCCGCCGCTGCCGCAATTCCCTGCGCGATGCGTAGAATGACGGCTAGAGAGAATGCGGGATTGGCTGGATAGGTATCGCGGGTGCAGGTATCGAGATCGGGTGGTTCGCCCAGATTTTTGTAGTCAGGCGGGATGAAGGAAAACACCAGTCCGGCTTTGGCTTCAGGGTTGTCGGTCAGCTTGCCCAGCACACGTACCAGATTGTTATGCGTTCCAGCCGCGATACACGCCCGCATTTCATCCGCTGGCAACCCGTCGCTGGTCATTTCCCCTTTGAAGACTTTGATGGCAACGTCTTTTGTGTGTGGCGGCTGTGCTTCCGGTTGCTTGATGACCCAGACACCCTTCGAGATCACGCCCGAAGCCCCTTGCCCCAGGATGTCTCCTATCTTTAGATCCGTCCAGCGAATCTCTGGGAGCGATCGCTCAACCGGAGGTTCCACCTTACAGCACGGGTTTCCTGCATAGGCTAGCCAGGAGAGACGCGGTAGCCGAAACAACCAGTCAGGTAACACCGTGAGACGGTTTGCTGCCAGGCGGATCAGCTCTAGATTCAGGCAGTCTGCCATTTCATTGGGGAGCGATCGCAGTTGGTTGCCTGCCAGCATGAGCTTTTGCAGACGGCTAAACGTGCCGATCGAAGCCGGTAGTTGCTCAAGTCGATTATTCGTCAGAATAAGCCAACGGACGGTCGGTGGGAGGGCATCGGCACCGAAATGCTTGATTTTATTCGCCTTAAAGCCAACCATCGAGAGTGCAGGACATTGTGACAGCACCGCTGGTATTTCTTCAAATTCATTGTTGTTGAAGAACACAATTTTGAGTTTTTTCAACTGCCCAAACTCGTCTGGCAGGGTTTTGAACTGGTTGTTTGAGAGTTCCAACACTTCTAACGAATCTGCCAGCGCAAAAATTTCGGCTGGAAATTGAGTTAAGCCGCAGGAAAGGTTGAGTTTTTTCGTCCCCTCAAGCTGACCCGATCGCAGCAAGTCAAGCGTTTCCATGTATTAGTTAAAGATAAGGGACTTGTCTCAGAAAAATTAACTGTGACGTACCATTTCGGCTGCACTTAACCTTCGGCGGTTGAAGGATGCACCATCTGCTTGTAGATCCCCACGATTCTACAAAAGGGAACAGTCGATCGAAAACCCCTCTTGTTCGATTGGAGCAAACGTTCGATCGCAAAGAGAATGCATCTAATGCGTGTGCTAGGAGATGGGCTTCTCTCACTTAGTTGAACGTTGCTAAGAAAACTTCCGGTAACACTGCTGGGATTGTTCCTGAACGGAAGTCTTGAATGTTTCGAGTGACGATGGCTTCGACACCAATACTTCTAGCCGCCGCATGGACAACCGCGTCCTCAAAATCGGTGAATGAGCTTGCCAGCGCTTCTCGAACAACCGCATCCGTCACAGCAGCAATATGCACTTTTGACAGCAATGTCGCCAGAAGGCTGCGGGTCTGGTCACGTCCCAACTGCCGTTTGAGCAGGTAAAACAGATTTGTCACGGCATGGGCAGCAATATAGCCTTCGATTTTGCCTTGCCCCACTGTATCGAGAGCGATCGCGGAAGACGTGAAGTAGGGGTGTCGTTGCAGAAACACATCCAACAGCACATCAGTGTCAAACAGTACCCGTTTCACTGGTACTTATCCTCTAAGTAGTCTACGTACTCCTCTTGTAAGGCATTTTCTCTATTGGGATCTTCCACGTTCGCTAGTACCCCAACCAGTTGCTGCGTCCAGGGAGTCAGCTTTAGTGGTTGGTCTTGATCCGGTAGCTGCTTAAGCAGGGTCGCAATGGCATCAGAGAGTGTCAAGTTACGCGCTTCTGCCCAGCGTTCGACCTTAGCGATTAACTCGGCATCCAGATGTAAGGTAAGCTCTGACTGCATCTAACCTCCTTAAAGCAACGTGAGGCGCGATCGCTCTAACTCTATTTAAACATGACAGCAAAACCGTTAATTCTGCGTGGCTGGCTTGGGCTTGTGCGTAGAGGCAACGTGGAGTTCCTTGAGTTGTTTGCCATCAACGCTGGAGGGTGCGCCTGTGAGCAAACACCGAGCCTGTTGCGTTTTGGGGAAAGCGATCGCGTCGCGGATGGATTCTTCGCCACTGAGCAGCATCGCCCAGCGATCGAGTCCGTAGGCTATGCCACCGTGGGGTGGGGCACCGTACTCAAAGGCTTCGAGCAAAAAGCCGAACTTATTGTGCGCTTCTTCTTCAGATAGGCCAATCAGTTCAAAGACCTGGGCTTGAATGTCGGATTGATGAATTCGCACACTGCCGCCGCCCACCTCAAAACCGTTGTATACAAGATCGTATGCCTGAGCGCGAGCGGTTTTCAGGTCATCGAGGTCGTCGAGGTTAGGTGCGGTAAAGGGATGGTGGAGTGCTTCGAGACGCTTTTCGTCAGCGTTCCACTCAAACATGGGGAAATCTGTGACCCACAAGAGATTGATTTTGTTGGCATCGATGAGATTCAGTTCGCGACCGACGACTTGACGGAGGCGATCGAGCGTTTTATTGACCGTTGCGGTATCACCCGCACCAAACAGCAGCAGGTGTCCGGCTTTTGCACCTGTACGAGTCAAGATTTCTTGCTTTTGAGCATCGGTGAGGTTGTCTTTGATGGCTCCGATCGTGTCGATCTCGCCATCATCCCGCACGCGAATATATGCCAAGCCTCTTGCACCTGTCTCAGTCGCTTCTTTAAACAAGTCACCACCGGGCTTGATCCGCACATTAGAAACCAGGTCGTTGCCGCCGGGAATGGGCAGAATTTTGACGATGCCACCTTTAGACACCGAATCGGCAAACACCTTGAAGCCAGAATCTTTCACGACATCCGAGACATCCACCAATTCGAGATCAAACCGGGTATCAGGCTTATCGGAACCGTAGCGATCCATTGCCTCGGCGTAGGTGAGGTGGGGAAAGGGACGAGGAATCTCAATGCCTTTGAGGGTTTTGAGCAGATGGCAGACTAAGCCTTCGTTGAGGTTCAAAATTTCTTCTTGCGACATGAAGCTCATTTCCATGTCGAGTTGAGTAAATTCGGGCTGACGATCGGCCCTCAAATCCTCATCCCGAAAGCAACGGGCGATTTGATAATAGCGATCGCACCCTGCCACCATTAATAGTTGCTTGAACAACTGCGGTGATTGCGGGAGCGCGTACCATTCACCCGCGTTAACTCTTGAAGGAACCAGATAATCGCGGGCACCTTCGGGCGTCGATCGCGTCAAAATCGGCGTTTCGACTTCGGTAAAGCCTTCTACGTCTTCTAGATAGCGGCGAATGGTTCGATTCAACGCATGGCGCAGTTGCAAGTTCTGGCTCATGCGTTCGCGCCGCAGATCAAGGTAGCGATACTTGAGGCGCAACTCTTCACGCACCGTTTCCGTTTCAGCGGTAGAGACCTGAAAGGGCAGTTGCTTGCGCACGGCGTTGAGAATTTCGATGTGATCGGCGTAGATTTCGACCTCGCCTGTGCCCAAACGCGGATTGAGTGAATCATCAGGACGCTTCGTGACGCGACCGGAAATTTGCACAACGTATTCGTTTCGCAAATCGCCTGCCTGCTGGTATGAACCAGGGGTGCGTTCGGGATCGCTGACAATTTGCACAATGCCGCTGCGATCGCGCAAATCTACAAAAATGACGCCGCCATGATCGCGACGGCGATCGACCCAGCCGCAAAGGCTCACTGTCTCTCCA
The DNA here is from genome assembly GCF_059505485.1 of Stenomitos rutilans. Classification (NCBI taxonomy): domain Bacteria; kingdom Bacillati; phylum Cyanobacteriota; class Cyanophyceae; order Leptolyngbyales; family Leptolyngbyaceae; genus Stenomitos; species Stenomitos rutilans. Next base: position 24,060 of record NZ_JCACKR010000092.1, on the reverse strand, counting down.
ATGTGTTCGGCTCGGAGTTGACCGCAGTAATGGGTTCGCATGGCAGGTGGAAAGTTGCTGAAGTAAGGATGATAGATTTGATCTCGGTACTGTTTGGGTAAAGGGAAAGACTTGGTTTGCATCCTTTTCCCATTTACTTTCCCCCTCAACTAAGAAGTCTTGGGTTCAGTTTAGCGAGTGACGCTGACTGTGAATCAAGCGTTGTCCAGCGTTTCTTGAGCATTAGAAAACCCTCCCATTATGCCGTATCTGCGCTGCACTTCGTTCTAGAGCGTGGGCAGAAATTGGTTTTGTTTGTGGACTGATGCTGTTTCAACCTTCAAGACCTGGCATCCTGCTGTCTTGCTTGCGCTCAAACCGTGCCTCTCTTCTCAAGCCTAAAGATGCAGCAGGGATGTCAGCACGGCTGGCATGGGCAGAATGATCAGCAACAGCAGCCCCAGCGCTAAAATGCCCCACAAATCACGGCGGTTATCTAATTCCGTCACATCATTCAGCGCGGGTTCATCGGTAGCAGGCATCAAAAATAGAAGGATGGCCCAAACCAGCAAATGCGGCTGGACGAGAGAGAGCGTGAGCAGCAATAAACGGGCAATCTGTCCGATCGCGGCCCCAGCACGCTGCCCAAACATAGCATGGACAATGTGACCACCGTCTAATTGACCCACTGGCATCAAATTAAACGCTGTCACGACCAGACCCAGGAAGCCAGCAACTGCAACCGGATGAAGATGAATGCCAAAGCCATCTGTCAGAGCACTCCCCAGTGCTAATTTGCTGAGCAGCGCTAGCAAGATTGAAAAGCTGGGGTCAAGTGCCTGAAAGTTAAATACCTCGAACTTTTCAGGCAGCCGTACAACATCTGAATGAGCCAAGCCCCACAGCAACAAGGGCAAGGTGACTACAAACCCCGCGATCGGCCCGGCGATACCCACATCAAATAAGGCACGACGATTGGGAATGGGCGATCGAATTTGAATAAACGCGCCAAACGTGCCAAAGGGAAACAGCGGAATGGGAATGACGGGAATGAAGTAAGGCAACGTCGCCTTAATGCGGTACCGACGAGCCGTAAGGTAATGCCCTAACTCATGAATGCCCAAAATTGCCATCAGCGCTAAGGCATAGGGCAGTCCTGTTGCCAATGTCGTCAGTGAAAGCTGGACTGCTTTTTTTTCTAAATCCAGCCATGCCAGCGTGGTGGTGAAAAAAGTGGCAATGAATAAGCCGATCGCCAAAAAGGGGCGACTGATCGGTTCCTTGCGTGGCTTGGCATCAGGTAGCGCCGCCGTATCTGCTGCTGCCTGGGCGTGTGGGTTTGGCACCAGTACAAAGAACGGCTTCTGGTTGACACCCTCCTGAAACACCAGGTAGAAGCGATCGCCAAAGGCTTCCGCCACATTCTCCTGAATGGTTTGATAGGCGACCTCTGGCTTGCTGCGTAGCTGTCCACGGCAGATCACGGCTTGTGGCCGATATTCGACGTTTTGCAGATAGTAAATTGACCAGGGAAAGCAGTTTTGCAGGCTGGTTTCTTCTGCCTTGTCGATCGGTCGTGGGCTGGCTGGGAGGCTGACCGCCTCTTTCGGCAGTTCTGCTGGTGGTTCTTGTCCTTCTGTTGCGGTTGAATTGACTGGGGGGGGTGAAATACGATTGCGCTGAATGAGAAACCAGTACACTAGCAGGCAAACCCCCGACAAAATAAGGATGGTCTGCGATGGCATGGGTTTCCCTTTTGCCAAGACCCAACCGCTTGACACGATCGCTGGAGCCATCGCCACTAGCCAGAGCAACCAAACGGGCGATCGCGTGACGCTTGCCACACGCTGCACAATAAAGTACGTGATTAGCCCCAACAGAAACAGCAAGATTAACGGATTCATGTGCCTAGCCTCATTGGGCTGGAAGAACGTAAGACCTGAAACAATGCCAAGCGGTTAAATGAATACGGTGAACCGTAGGGCACAAAGAAAGCATCATAACAATCTCCGTTGTGCTTGCTTACGTGCCGCTCAAATTTTCTTCACCGACATCCAGAAACTTGATTCAGCAGACTCCTCCGCCAGAACTCATCTAGTTTAAAAGCGAACAGACAGAAATGCACAGCTCTATAGCCATCCTAAAGGAGTTCTGCCACATGATGCACTGATCAAAGGCTGTAAAGGCTGAGATACGCTGAGATTTTTAAGGGTAAGTGATGCAGGGTACTACAGCGCCTTTATACTCACCCAGGTGAACTACGATGGAGTCAATGTGCTGCATCGTTTGCTTGAGAACTTTGTAGCTTTGGAACTGCGTGTGGTTTGAACGCTAACTCCGCTGTGGATGCAGCCTAAATGCTAAAACGGCCTGAGTGCTTAAAGCGTCTGCTTTCTGAGTCAGTTGTGATTTAAGTCAACGAAACGGCTTTTCAGTCAGATCGATCGCGCGATCGGGTTCCACAAGCGTTTTCCTTCGCCCTTACTTGCCTGTGTCTTCAGATTACCCTCAGTCCGCTTTGCCAAGCCCGTCTCAACTAGCGCCAAGCCAGCCCACTGCTGCGGCTAAACAACCGCGTCGGCTGTTGCACCAGTCGGACGATCGCGCGGCCATTTTCGCGTTTCCACCCAATCGGGATACCCTAGGCGGAACGGCTTATTTGCTCGTTGAGTCCGTCAACATTCTTGTAGACTGCCCTGCCTGGAATGACACCACCCAGGACTTTTTACAAGCCCAGGGAGGCGTTCACATCCTCTTTCTCACCCACCGTGGCGGCATTGGGCAGGCGAGGGCGATTCAACAAGCTTTTGGCTGTGAGATTGTGATGCAAGAACAGGAAGCCTACTTGCTCCCAGGGTTGACGGTCGCTCCGTTTGCACAAACCCTGGTCTTAACACCACAAAGTCAGGGGCTTTGGACTCCTGGACACTCTCCTGGCTCCTCTTGTCTTTATTACAGCGGCTACGGAGGCGTGTTGTTTTCGGGTCGCCACTTGTTGCCCAATCCTCAAGGCAACCTGCTGCCCCTCAAAACGCCCAAGACCTTCCACTGGCGCAGGCAGCTTAAAAGTGTGCAAAAGCTTTTGCATCAGTTCCAGCCAGAAACCCTGCAATGGGTTTGCCCCGGAGCGAATATTGGCTTTTTACGCGGTCGATCGCTCGTTGAGGAGGCATACGAGGCGTTGGGGGCGATCGAGTTGGAGGAGTAAGGATGAAGTGATGAGGGATGAAGGCTAAAGGCTGAATGAACTCAAAACTTAAAACTCAAAACTTTCTCTCCCTCTCCTCACCCCCATTGCTATAGAATTTCTCTCGCCAGTCCGCTACACTCTCTACCATCGCATAAGGAGTCGGTGCTGATGACCCACGACGTAAGCCAGTGGTTGACTGAGATTAAAGCGTTGCGGCAGCAGTTGGCAGAGGCCCAGCAAGACCGTGAGCAGGCGTATACCAGTGCAGCCAATTGGCAGCGGCTGTATGAAACTGAAGCTCAACAAAGACGGCAAGAAGCCGCACGCACACGGCAAACGATCGCTGACCTGACGCAAGAACTCCAGCAGCTTAAGGGAACGTTGCCATTAGAGGAAGGCATCCCGACTGATGCATCAGCCATTCAAGCCGAAGTTGAAAAGCTGCAAACGGTGACAGCGCTTCAGCAAAAGCTCCTTGAAGCATTGACGGAACGCGATCGCCTGGCGCAAGCCCTCAAGCTAGAGCAAGCGAACCACGCACAGACACGCAAAGGGTTGACAACGGCATTAGGGGATGCGATCGATATGCTCTCGAAAGAGAAAGGATAAGGGATGAAGTTATGTATGAAGGATAAAAAGTTTTGAGTTAATCAAGCGGTCAGCGGTCAGCTTTTGGCCTTTAGCCTTCTGCCTTCATCCCTCATCCTCTAGTCTTCCTCATACGAACTTTAGTCTTCCTCATACGAACTTTAGTCTTCCTCATACGAACACCAGTCGCTCCAGCTTCCGGCATAGAGTTTGCCCGTATGAATGTCTGCTAGCTCTAGAGAGAGTAAATTCACACAGGCCGTTACGCCAGAACCGCAGTAGACCAGAAGTTCGTGCGCTGCTTCGAGATCGTGCCATCGGTGACGCTGGGTCTCGACTGGAAGCACATAGCCGTCTGCATCCGTTACTCCTTGCCAGGGGTAATTAACAGCTCCGGGGATATGGCCTGCGATCGGGTCGATGGGTTCGTGATCACCCCGGTACCGTTCGGCTTCACGAGAATCGACCAGCATGACTTCAGGTGAAGCTTTCCGCGTTTTGACATCGCCAATTCCTACTACCAGGTCTGAGCGCAATTGCGGCACAAAGGCTCCGGCTTTTGGGGCGGAAACAGCTTGCGTTACGGAATATCCTACGGCCTTCCAGCCCGCGAAACCACCATCAAGGACGGTGACGCGATCGTGCCCCAGGTAGCGCAAAAGCCACCATAACCGCGACGCAAACGCGAGTCGTGAGTCGTCGTAAGCAACCACCAGCGTTTGTGCTTCTGGTGTTGAGTCAACGCCCATTGCTGAAAGCTTTTTGGATAATTGAGCCACATCTGGCAACGGATGCCGTCCCCCATGTTCACCAACAGGATTAGAAAGATCCTGGTTCAAGTCCAGATAAACGGCTCCTGGAATGTGGCCTGCCTGGTACTGCTCACGTCCCAATGCTGGCTGCATGAGAGAGAAGCGACAGTCGGCGATCGCCACGTGCGGATCGTTAAGATGCTCAAAAAGCCATGCCGCTGATACAACCGGAGTACTCATAAGTACCTGATTTGAAGGTTAGACTCTAAACTTTAGACCCTGAGCTTGAGACTGTTCAAGCGTGAGGGGTAAACGAAGTCACTCTTCTTGCTGTGTTCATCTGCCGTGTTTCATACGAACCACAAGACTCCGCTATCCTTTAATTTTATCTGCGTCACTGAAGGCTAGCGCTGTGAAGTCACTGGTTCGGCTTGGGATTGTACTTGCGATCGTGCTCTTTGGGTTGATCACCTATTGCAGCAATACCTCTGGAAACCTGTTGACAGGCGAAAATCAACACGTGCAGCTTTCAGCGCAGCAGGAAATCTTTCTGGGGCGGCGGGCAAAACGGCAAATGGCGGCTCAGTATGGTGGCCTTCATCCAGATACGCTGCTACAGCAGTATGTGAGCCAGGTTGGTCAGCAGGTCGTTGCGCGATCGTCCGCCTCTAAAACTCCCTATCCCTTTGAGTTTCATCTGCTGCACGATACTCAAACCATCAACGCCGTGGCACTGCCAGGAGGGCAGGTTTTTTTAACCGTGGCGCTGCTCAAGCGGTTAACCTCAGAAGCACAACTGGCAGCCGTGCTAGGTCATGAAGTAGGGCACGTGGTTGCGCGTCATGGGGCAGAGCATTTAGCGAAACAGTCCTTCAGTCCCATCTTGGGCACTGCTATTGATGCAGCCGCAAAGGCAACCGAGAAAAGCGAACAACAAGAAGAGGCACTCAAGCAAGCCATCAATCAGCTAGTGAGTCTTCGCTATGGACGTGACGATGAATTGGAGGGCGATCGGCTGGGCTTACGCTTTATGACCGAGGCAGGCTACGATCCCCAGGGCATTGTGCAACTCATGCAAATGCTCAGTGCTGCACGTCAGAACAGTCAGCCAGCCGCCTTTTTTAGCACTCACCCCAGCCCCGATAACCGCGTCAAACGCTTACAAACGCTGATCACTCAAACCTATCCGCAGGGCACTCCCCGCAGCTTAAAAGACAACCGTGAGACGTTTGCTCAGATTGTGCAGACGCGGTTGTGAGGAGAGGGATGAAGGCGGAGGGAGCAGGGGGAGCGGGGAACTTTGAGTTGTACTCGTCCTGCAAAGAACACGTCCTCTTGCTGGGATGCCAAAGGCCAAGGCACGATGTATTCAAGCGTTTTGTGGTTAACGTTCAGTAGGCAGCCTTCCCCTGCCTCCCTTGCTTGCCCTGCCTCCCTTGCTTGCCCTGCCTCCTCTGCCGCCCGGTTTCCCCTAACCCTGATTGCCAAAAGCTATCGTAGTAGTATGAGGAATTTTCAACAAAATCGGCTGAGACAGCGCTGGCAGAGTTTACGGCAGTCGTTGTCGATGTATCAATATTGCGGGCGCGCGATCGCCCTGGTTTGGACAACCAATCGCGCACTTACCATTGCTCTAATCGTTCTCACCTTGATTGCGGGCTTGTTGCCGGGGGCGATCGCCTATGTGGGCAAGCTGATTGTGGATGGGGTCGTACAGGCGGCGCGATCGGGCTTGGTGAGCGATCGGTGGCACACCTTGATGTTTTTAGGCATTGAAGCAGGGCTGATTGCGCTACAGGCAGGTTGTAAGCAAGGCTTGGCGCTGTGCCAATCGCTGTTACGCGCTTTGCTGGGGCACAAGGTTAATGTGCTGATTTTAGAAAAAGCGTTGACCCTTGATATTTCGCACTTCGAGGATTCAGAGTTTTACGACAAAATGGCACGGGCACGGCGAGAAGCCTCCAGTCGCCCACTGAGTCTGGTCAATCGCACGTTTGGCTTAGTACAAGACACCCTTTCGCTGCTGGCCTATGGTGGTTTACTGCTGCACTTTTCGGCGTGGGCGGTGCTGGTGCTGATGGTGGCTGCGATTCCTGCCTTTATTGCCGAGACGCGCTTTGCTGGAGAAGCGTTTCGCCTCTTCCGCTGGCGTGCTCCCGAAACGCGGCAGCAGAACTACCTGGAATGGCTGTTGTCGAACGATACAGCGGCGATGGAGGTCAAGCTGTATCAACTGGGTCCCATGTTGTTGCGCCGCTACCGTGCCATCTTCCGTCAGCTCTATGGTGAAGACCGAGACTTGACCATTCGGCGCGGGCTGTGGAGCTACTTTTTGGGACTCTTGAGTACCCTTGCCTTCTATACAGCCTATGTGTGGATTGTGCTGGAAGCGATCGCAGGCACCATTTCTCTTGGCGACCTGACGATGTATCTGGTGGTGTTTCGGCAAGGGCAGGCGACGTTTGCTTCCGTGCTGAGTGCGATCGGGGGCATGTACGAAGACAGTCTGTACCTTTCAAATCTCTACGAATACCTGGAACAGCCTATTCCCAGATCCATCGGGCAGGCTACACAAGGACTGTTACCCGGTGACGGGCTGCGTTTTGAGTACGTCAGCTTTGGCTATCCCGGTAGCACTCAGCCTGCGCTGCAAAACATCTCGCTGCATTTGAAACCGGGCGAAAAACTGGCGATCGTGGGTGAAAACGGTTCTGGCAAAACGACGCTGATCAAGCTACTGACCCGGCTGTATACACCCGACAGTGGACGCATTCTTTTGGATGGGTTAGACCTGCGCGAGTGGGATCGAGATGCACTCCAGCAACGCATCGGCGTGATTTTTCAGAACTTCGTGCGCTACCAATTTACAGTTGGCGAAAACATTGGCGCAGGGGATGTTGCTTATCTGGAGGATGAAGCCCGCTGGCACGATGCCGCTTACAAAGGCACTGCCCAACCCTTCATTGAAACCTTGCCAGAGAGCTACCACACGCAGCTTGGACGCTGGTTCAAAAGTGGTCGTGAGCTATCAGGCGGACAGTGGCAAAAGATCGCCCTTTCGCGCGCGTTTATGCGATCGAAGGCCGATATTCTGGTGCTGGACGAACCCACATCCGCGATGGATGCCGAAGCCGAAGTCCGCATTTTCGACCACTTTCGCGCGATGACACAGACCCAGATGGCGATCCTCATTTCCCACCGCTTCTCTACCGTGCGGATGGCAGACCAAATTATGGTACTTCAGGAAGGCAAAATCGTTGAGCATGGCACTCACGAGGCACTGGTGCGATTGAACGGACGGTATGCCCAACTGTTTTCGCTGCAAGCCGCAGGGTATCGATAGAGGGGGTGGGGGAGTGAGTATAGGGTATGGGGTGTAGGGTAAGAGCTTTAAGTTGCTTTAAGCGTCTAGCAGTCGGCGTTTTAGCCTTCAGCCTTCTACCTTCAGCCTTTTACCTTTTGCCCTTTATCTTTACCCCTCCACCACCGCTCCATACCGCGCCACTTGCTTCGTCAGCCATGCCCACATTTGATCTCCTAAGCAAAAATGCCACCATTCGTTGGGATGTTGTTGAAAACCAGCGGCAAGCATAATCGATCGCAGCAGTTGTCGGTGGTGATGGTAGAGGCGACTGCTCGGATCATCACTAACAGCAAAGTGATCTGGGTAGGATCGCGGCGACATTTCATCAATAGGCGAACCCATGCGGATCGTCTGACCGTTCCCATTAACGAGCGTGATATCCACTGCACCACCCGTACTGTGAGGCGGCGGCGTAGCTGGATCATGGCTTGGCGCTGCCCAAAACTCGTAGACCAGTTGCAAAAGCGTTTCGCGCTGCGATTCAGTGAGATGCTCGACCTGCAAACCTTTTGCCAGGGCAACTTCTTGCAGCGTATAGTTCACCATAAATTGCTGGACGGCGATCGGGCGATAGGCATCAAAGACCTGAATCCGCCAGCCCGAACGCTCCTTCTGCAAAAGCGCTTGAGCTTCTATCAAACCTTTAATAACCCCTTCACGTAAGTAAAAAGGCGACTTGTTGCCATAGGGCGCGCACAGACTTTCATACGGATGAGGCGATACCAACGCAAAGAAAGCGTCAGGAATGGGCAGCAGCGGCTCACCACACTCGACGATCGCAGTGGATTGATAGGGCTTCATTAGTTACGGCTTGTCCCCTTCCAAATGCTCGGATTGAACCTTTGACGGTACAGGATCATAACCGCCAGGGTGGAACGGATGACAACGACAAATGCGTCGTGTGGCTAACCAACTGCCTTGCAAAACACCAAAGCGATCGACGGCTTCCAGCGCGTACTGCGAACACGTTGGTTGAAACCGACACGCTGGTGGCAACCACGGCGAAAGAAACATCCTGTAGCCGCGAATTAGTCCTATCAATAAGAGTTTCATACTGCCAGTTTATCGCGGTGAAGAGTAACCGACTACCGCTGGTCTGTTTGCATGACTGCCTTGTTGAGTTGCGATCGCCTACGATAGATTCAAGCGTAAACCTGATGAAAATTGCTCTATGCAGGTCACAATTGACATTCCAGATGACGTTGCCCAGCGACTAGATCTAGGAGGGGGGACTCTTTCCCGACGGCTCCTGGAGGTAATTATTGCGGATGCTTACCGCTGTGGAAAAGTGAGTACTGCTGAAGTGCGCCAGATACTGCAACTACCTTCTCGCCTTGAAACGCACGCTTTTTTGAGGCAGATGGGGGTTTACCTGAACTACGACGAAGCTGAACTAGACCGCGATCTGCAAACTCTCAAAGCGTTTAGAGCACAGTGATCGTCGTTTCTGATACGTCACCGCTCTGCTACTTGCGGTTAATTAACCAGATTGATGTACTCCAAGCTTTATACGGAGTTGTCATCATTCCTCAAGCGGTTGCAAAAGAACTGAGCGCGCCTAAAACACCGTCTGTTGTGAAAGATTGGCTTGCTGTTCCTCCAAATTGGCTACAGATACAGGTTGCTGTGCTGCCTCAGAGTGATGCATTGAAGCTGCTCGATCCCGGTGAGCGAGAGGCAATTTTACTTGCCGAGCAGTTGAAAGCTGATTTGGTAATTTTGGACGACAAAGCCGCAAGACAAATGGCACGAGAACGAGGATTAACTGTGATTGGACTTCTAGGTATTGTAAAAAGTGCTGCCAGAAGCAACTTACTGGATTTAGAGACAACCTTTGCACAGTTGAGGGAGGTTGGCTTTTGGGTTGCACCAAGCCTGCTGGAGCGATTGTTAACTGAAGATTAGCCACTAGAATGCAACGGACGATCGCGACAAAAGCACCAAACAAGTAACCACCTGCCGTGTGACGTACCACAGCGATCGACCGCTTCCAGCGCATACTGCGAACACGTTGGCTGAAATCGGCACGCTGGCGGTAACCAAGGCGGAAGCAACGTCTGGTAGTCGCGAATTAACTCCATAAGCAATATTTTTATGCAAGTAGCTTATCGCTTTAAAAATCGGAGAGGTAGCAGAACAACTCCTTTTTAAGTTACTGTCCCCTACTTCACTTTTGTAGCTAATCACTTTAACTATCTCAAGGCTCCGGTTCTACATCTTCAGGCTTTTGAGTTTCGGCTACAGTCTCCGCATCTTCAAGTTTTAGTTCTACATCTTCAGGCTTTGGTTCTACATCTTCAGGCTTTGTGATTTCAGGTTCCGGTTCTACATCTTCAGGCTTTTGAGTTTCGGCTGTGAGATCTTGTTTTTGGGCTTCGGCTGCAATAGTTTGTAAATACCAAACCCGACTGCACCTACAGCAACAGCAGGTAGGGCGGCAGATACAGCGAGAACTGTAACCCCACCAGCCATACCAGCACTGCTAGCAGCAAGAGCACCGCCACCTAAAGTTGCTAAAGCAGAACTTGTAGCTGCGGCTCCGTATATACCAGCGGCATTTGCAGCGGCGATTGCGCCTCCATAGACCTAGAAGCTGTTACGACACCTGTAGCAGCACCAGCAACTCCAGCAGCACCAGCAGCAACTGCATCACCACTCTTCATAGCGTTTGACTCCTAAAGTTTTATTGTTGACACTAAAAAGAATCTAACCCTGCCTAAACTAGGCTTGTTCAAAATTATACTTGCGCTATTTTTTCAACTAACAGGGTGTGTCTACCGTGCATCACCTCTCTAAGTGCTAATCAATAGCTTTGCGACCAAGCCCCTATGGAGACTTCAAGTGGCTCAATAAGTCATTAATCATGATGGGCACTAATCCATCCGTTGGTCGTCTATCTGCCCTATTCTAGCCATCAGTCCTCAGTCTTCAGCTTCTCATGCGTGTACTCTGTCTTAGCAATGGTCATGGTGAAGATGCGATCGCCCTCCGCATCTTGCGCGAACTTCAGCAACAGCCAAACCCACCAGCACTGGCAGCGTTACCGATCGTGGGTGAAGGTCATGCCTATATCGACAACGGCATTCCTCGCATCGGTTCTGTCAAAACCATGCCGTCTGGTGGCTTCATTTACCAGGACGGGCGACAACTTGCGCGTGACATCCGGGGCGGCTTACTCCAACTCACCCTCGCTCAACTTCGCGCCATCAAAGCCTGGGCACAAGAAGCCGCTACCCCCACACCCCACACCCCACACCCCACACACCCCCTCATCCTCGCAGTTGGCGATATCGTCCCCCTCCTCTTCGCCCGTCTCAGTGGGCTTCCTTACGCGTTTGTGGGTACGGCAAAGTCAGAATACTATCTGCGCGATGAGTGTGGCTGGTTGCCGCGTGACTCCTGGTGGGACGATCGCCTCGAACGCTGGACAGGCTGTATCTATCATCCGTGGGAACGCTGGTTGATGTGCCATCCCCACTGTAAAGCGGTGTTTCCTAGAGACACAATTACCGCAATGAGCCTCAAGCGACGTGACATTCCAGCGTTTGACATGGGAAACCCGATGATGGATGGGCTGGATTGGAGGGATCAAAGTAGAGGGATGAAAGATGAAACAAGCAACTCATCCCTCATCCCTCATCCCTCATCCCTCACGATCGCCCTTCTTCCCGGTTCGCGCCCACCGGAAGCCTATGCCAACTGGGATACGATCCTGCAAGCGGTGAATGGGATGATTGCTCGGATGCCTCGACCGTTGACGTTTTTAGCGGCGATCGCACCTGGTCTGGAAGTAGACGTGCTTCACCAAGCATTGATGGCGTATCGCTGGCAGCAGGTGACAGAAGAGATGTATACAGTTGGGTTGGGCAATCGCAAAGCGACGTTAGTGTTGGCGCAGCGGCGGTTTGCGGAGTGTTTGCATCGAGCGGATGTGGCGATCGCAATGGCTGGCACCGCAACAGAGCAGTTTGTGGGATTGGGTAAACCTGCAATCATCATTCCCGGCAAAGGCCCGCAGTTTACGCCTCGTTTTGCCGAAGCGCAAACCCGGTTGCTGGGTGCGTCCGTCCTGTTGGTCAAGGAACCCGATCGCGTCGCCGCTGTGATTCAATCCCTGCTGCAAAATCCTGATGCGCTGCAAACGATCGCCGAAAACGGTCGTCGTCGTATGGGTGCACCTGGAGCGGCTAAACGCATTGCAGACTGTGTTATGGAGATTATAGGCAGCTAGAAGCGTTGCCATGATGAGTTCCGGTATCCTGAAGATGCCCTCCTGTTGAGCAAGCCTATGAACATTACTCGCTGCCTTCACGCTGCACTGTTGGTTTCAGACCTGGAGCGATCGGAGCATTTTTATGGCACAGTGCTGGGGTTAGAGAAAGTCGATCGCGCCCTCCGCTTCCCCGGTGCGTGGTATGAAGTTGCTGGCTTTCAGATTCATCTGATGACCGCTGACCCGTTAGCTAACGAGTTATACAACACCGAAAAATGGGGACGTAACCGACATCTCGCGTTCTCGGTTGCCAATTTAGAAGCGGCGAAAGAACAACTTGTCAGCAACAACTGCCCCACTCAAATGAGTGCGTCTGGTCGTGCGGCACTGTTTACCCAAGACCCTGATGGCAATGTGATTGAGTTGGGGGAATTGTGAACCAACTCGTTATCGCAAAGGCAGAGGGCAGGAGACAGAAGGGAAACCCCTGTCCATCAGTGCGTTTGAGCCTACGGTGTACCCTGAACAACATGCATACTGCCACAGGAGAATCGGTCAAGCAAAATTCTGACTCCTGACTCCTGCCAACTTGCCGCTTGCGAAACGCTACGTCTGCCGTTACAAGTACTTTTGAAGCAGCAAACTGAGCTTTGCTTTTGTTGCGTCCGCAACTTTATCCAATGGTGTGAGGATGGCGTACTTGAGGGCAGAATGGGCTTCTGATGTGGGTGGATTCTCAGTCAGACGGCGCACCGTTTCTTGAATCACTTTTTGAGCGTTGACGGCATTCCGCTGAAGGTTGGCGATGACCAGATCGACTGTAACACTGTCATGGTCTGGATGCCAGCAGTCGTAATCAGTGACGAGCGCTAACGTGGCGTAGGCGATTTCGGCTTCTCTTGCCAGCTTTGCTTCTGGCAGGTTGGTCATACCAATAATGGTTGCGCCCCAACTGCGATACAGGTTGGATTCGGCTTTGGTCGAAAAGGCGGGGCCTTCCATGCAAACGTAGGTGCCACCGCGATGGAGGGCGACATCGGTGAGATTAAGGCTAGCGACCGCATCGGCTAGAACAGTTGCCAGGTTGTGACAAACGGGATCGCCAAAGGCAATATGGGCCACAATGCCATCCCCAAAGAAGGTGGAGATCCGGTTTTTAGTCCGATCGATAAACTGATCCGGAACTACCATGTCTAATGGCTTGGCTTCTTGCTTGAGCGAGCCAACGGCTGATGCAGAGATCAAATACTGCACACCCAGGCTTTTCATCGCGTAAATATTGGCGCGAAACGGCAGTTCTGAGGGCGTGAGATGGTGATTTCTGCCATGCCGCGCCAGAAATGCCACCCGTGTACCGTCGATCGTCCCCAGAATGATGGCATCAGACGGTTTGCCAAAAGGCGTGTCGATCGTCACTTCTTCCACCTCTTTCAGCGCCTCCATTTTGTAGAGTCCGCTGCCGCCAATAATGCCGATCGCTGCCTGAGACATAGTGGTTTCGTTAGGTTGGTCGTAGATATTCTACCTGTTGAAGGAAGTCTAAAGGCGAAAGGATGAAGGATAAAAAGTGTAACCCTTCGTTTTTAGCCGTTTGAATCAGCAACTCTTTGATATTGATCAGGCAATGATCTGGCTCCGAGAAGCAGTGCGACCGTTTCCGAAAGCGGCGATGTTTGCGCTGGCAGAACTGGGCTACACGTCTCCGTTTGAGCAGTTGATTGCCTGTATCATCTCCATTCGCACACGGGATGAAACGTCACTTCCGGTTGCCATCAAGCTATTCGATCGTGCCCGCACACCAGCCGCAATGGTGCGCCTCACCACAGAAGAGATTGAAGATCTGATTTGTGATTCCACTTTTCATGAGCCGAAGGCATCCCAAATTTGGACGATCGCTCGTCACATTGTCGATACCTATGGTGACGAACTTCCATGCGACTTTGACACGCTCGTCTCGTTTGCAGGTGTTGGCCCCAAGTGTGCCAATCTAACGCTAGGTATTGCTTGCAAGCAGCCATCTATCAGCGTAGACATCCACGTGCATCGCGTTACAAACCGCTGGGGCTACGTGCAAACGCGCAACCCCGAAAAAACATTGAAAGCCCTGGAAGCGAAGTTGCCTCAGCGCTACTGGATCGAAATTAATGAACGTTTAGTGCCGTTTGGCAAACACATCTGCACTGGAGATTTACCCCGTTGTTCGACTTGTCCACTGCTTGAGATGTGCCAGCAAGTAGGTGTACAAAACCATCGTTAGGAAATGGGGAATGGGGAATGGGGAATGGGGAATGGGGAGTAGGGAGTGGAATGAATCCATGAACTCGATCAGAAAGCGGGAATCTTGGGAACTAGAATTAAACAAACATTGAAGATCATCGTAGAGACGCAAAGAACGCCAAAACCTGGCTCTGTTGCGCATGCGTCTCGGCGGCTAATCATGCGTAAGGCAGTGGATTTAAGGCGTGATGCAATACTGAGTCCTCATTCACTAGTTCGCGATCGCAGCTGTTTGAGCGTGGCTGTTCACGTACTGCATAAAGCGTTGCTTTAACTGAGGATTAATGCACGCGTAGTCGAAAAAATCAAACCCAAGCTGTCGCGCTTTTGCCAGGGTTTGCTCTGAGGTTAACCCTTCCTGAATGGCAATACTCAAAATAGCGATCGAGGCTGAGCGAAACCCAGCCGCACAATGCACGATCGCGGGTTTAGGAATATGTTCCAACTGGTTGAGAATTGCAGTGATCAAGTCTTCGTCGATCGCTTCTAACTTCAACGGCATATGCACGTAATGCAGCCCTAACGCCTCTACAAGCTGCTGTTCATCTTTTGCGAAACCTAGCTCGTCGGGCGATCGTAGGTTAAGAACCGACTTAAACCCTTCCTGAATTGCTTGTTTAAGTTGGTCTGGTTGTACTTGTCCGGTTACGGTCAACTTCTCACTGACTTGTCTTACGTTCTTCACAGTCACTCCTTTGGACATTCTGCCTTCCGGCGATCGCGCTAATACTTCGCCAAACAACCGCCGAGACGCGATGAATCGGCAACATGTTGCAAAAATACTCAACCTGGTCATCAAGCTGTACTAGCGTTCGAGGTCAGCCGTATTGATGTTTCAAGATAATAGACGGTAAATCTATCGGTGAACAGTAGATTAAGAATAGATTATGAAAAAAGTCAATTAAATAACTGCGATTTATGTTTTAGTTGCCAACGGTTGCTGCTTTTTCTAGCCGTTCGCCCTGTGTTACTGCGGCTAGTGGCGTTTGGTGAAACAGTACAGAAGGACTACAATCCAGACAGGTCAACTTAACGCCATTCTTGCAACGCTATGTCTGATTCTCAGAAACTTCCGGTGCTCAGTGCTAAGCAAGAGCGGCAGAACGGTAGACAGTATTATGTGAACGATCGCGGCGATCGCTTGCCCAGCGTCAGCACAATTCTCAACGCCACGCGATCGCAACAGAAGCGAGATGCCCTAGCTCATTGGAAAGAACGGGTGGGTACTGAGGAAGCGGCTCGTATCAGCGGTACAGCAAGTCGGCGTGGCACTGGGACACATAAACAGGTACAGCGTTATCTGCAAGGGGAAGTTGTGTCCTGTCCTGATGGCATTAAACCGTATTGGGAAAGCATCAAACCCGTGATTTTAGCGGTGGATGAGGTGCGGCTCGTCGAAGGCACCGTCTTTCATCATGACCTTGGCTATGCCGGAAAAGTCGATTGTATCGCCAGCTATGACGGCATTGCGTGCCTGTGCGAATGGAAAACCGCCGATCGCCCCAAACAATCCTTAGAGCGTCTGAACGATTACCCTCTACAAGTGGTTGCTTACTGGGGTGCTGTCCAGCATACCTATCACGACTATGACTTGAATTTGCATCATGCGCTGCTGGCGATCGCCATTCCCGATCGTCCCGCCGAAGTCTTCTGGTTCGATTTAGACACGATCGCGCACTACTGGCAGCAGTGGGAAGAGCGAGTGGCGATCTTCTGGCGACGGCAAGGAGGAAGAGAGAAGTATGAAGGCTAAAGTATAAAGGATAAAATTTTTAGCCTTCATCCTTTAGCCTTTAGCCTTTCTTTTAGCCTTTAGCCTTTCTTCTCCATGTCTTCCTACGAAGCAATCTATACGATCGTGCAGCAAATTCCTTACGGTCAAGTGGCGACCTATGGACAGATTGCAGAACTCGCCAATTTGCCAGGACGAGCGCGATTGGTGGGCTACGCACTGTTTCGGGTTGCGCCAGAGGCAGATATTCCCTGGCATCGCGTGATTAATGCGAAGGGCGAGATTTCTGAGTCACCTGTGCGGTATGGCAGCGATTATTTACAGCGATCGCTCCTCGAAGCCGAAGGTATCGAGTTCAACACTCAAGGACGCATCAACCTCCGCACCTATCGATGGCGAGGGGCGATCGAGGCTGACCCAAATAGCCAATAGCTGTTAACGTTCCTGCCCATCGGACGCAGATGACGCTTATACTTCAACAACAGTTTAGTTTGTTCTACTTCAGCAGGATTGTCATATAGCGATTCAGCACACGACATCGACGACTTAACTATTACTCGTTTTAGAATAAATTGCTTATTTGAAAAGACGAAAATGGGCAACCTTCAGTAGTTTCTGTTTTCCACCGACTAAATACGGAAGAAATCTCATAATTCCTTGTCGCTCCTTGTAGTAGTCATAACAGAAATACTCTTTGATGAGCTTAATCCCTGAACTCCAGGTTTCCATCTCGCTACAATCATTAATTCCCCACTGAAATCGACCACCAGGAACGGCTTTAGAGCGAAAAAATTGAGTGCTCTTTAAAATAAATTTACCAATGACTTCTATTACAATTTCTGAATTTGGAAATCTCTGTTGTAGCGAAAAAATGACTTGCTTAACCTCAGCTTCTGTCAGATATAGGAATATCCCTTCGGCTACAAACAATACTGCTCGCCCTGCCTCAGAAATTTGATTCATCCAGCTTAAATCTGTAACGACCGAAGCAATGAAGTGATTACGTTGCGATTCTCCGACCAGTTGACTCCAAAATAGTTCAACGTATGGAGCATCAACGCAAAACCACTCAGCCCGATTGTTATCCATTAAAAGTGGTCGAGTAGCAAGTCCACCTCCAA
The DNA here is from genome assembly GCF_059505485.1 of Stenomitos rutilans. Classification (NCBI taxonomy): domain Bacteria; kingdom Bacillati; phylum Cyanobacteriota; class Cyanophyceae; order Leptolyngbyales; family Leptolyngbyaceae; genus Stenomitos; species Stenomitos rutilans. Next base: position 6,844 of record NZ_JCACKR010000092.1, on the reverse strand, counting down.
GTATGACGATGGCTGCATTGGGATGTTGCTGTAAAAACTGTTTAACAATATCATCGACAATCAATGTATGTATTGCAATACCAAACTGAATCGCCCAATCATCTACAACCAAGCAATTAGGTGACATCTGCTCTACAATTTTGACTGCTAGAGAGTCTTTGATGATGCCGTTGGGTCGCTGTGTTTCTTTAGCACGGAAGTAAACAGGACTGAATAAATCTTCTGGAACGTTTTCTACCTTCATTCTTTCCCCAGACTCTAAAAAGAGTTGTAGATTTTATGCTCTATCAATATCTCCCAATCACTATAATTTTGAACGTTCCATAAGAATCCTCAAAAGGCTTTTATTACTTGTGCACTGAGCCGCTTAACTGCTATTCGACGTTACGGACTTCCCTTACTCAAAGCTCTAAAGCCATAAATGCCACAATTCTGCTCAACTCAAACCTCAAAACCTCTCCCCAAACAGCCCTTCCAAATACTCCGGTGTTAGACTGTTGCTCCAACTCCACAAGCGTTGCAAGATTCGAGTGCATGTGTAGGCGAAGGTGGCGCGGTTTGTCCACATCCAATCTTGCCAGTGGAGAACGCCTGTCATGCGCTGTAAGGTGCCAATGAGACTGCTGCGATCGCGGCTGTAGGATGGCTTTTTAGTTGTTTGTAGCAGAGTGCGACAAAGTTGCAGTGGCGACGTTTCAGGGTACGCCCACAGACCAAATCCCCAGAATTTTGTCATATGGTTGATTTCGTCCCGCGTCAGTTCTTTCAGTACAGCCTGTAACGCTCCAGTCGTATGTGCCATCAGCCAAAGATAGAGACAGGTTGCGCCATATTCAGTGGCAATGCGATGCAATCCGTGACGATAGAGCGCTATGCGGGGATCGCCAGATGGCTGGTACGATCGCGCTTCGTGGGGAGTGGGAGTAATTTTCTCACCTGTAAGCTGAGCATAGATTTTGAGCAGTGCTGGAGTATGCTGGCGTTCTTCTTTCTCCCACAAACCAGGTTCTAGCAGTGACCCGTCCGCCGCGATCGTGCCTCCTACAAAGCGTGCAAGCTGAGGATGCAGGGCTTCCAAGTATTGCCGACTGGTCTGGGTGTATTGCCGAATGGGAGCTTCAGTCTCGATCGCCCCAACAAGAATTGCCAAAAAGACATCAGGATCAATGCCCACAATTTGCTGACGCTCGATCGCATGCCAATTGATGGACTGCCAGGGGCGGGGTTGTGGATTGGCAAATTGAATGGGTAATTCTTGCAGGCGATCGTAGAGATGTTCGGTAGAAAGGTAGTGGTCAATGAGCGATCGAAGCTGACGTTGAAGTTGAAAGTAGTTTGGATACGAATCGGGCTTGCTTACAGTCGTTGTGTACTTATTCAGCGACGATGTATCAGTCATAGTTTTTTCGCCTACGTCAAACGATGAATGCGGATTGGTTGTAACCCTGACTTTGGATAAACAGACGTAGATGCGGCGTTTGATCTAAGATCAACGTGGTTCAACAGGATTCCGCAATGAAAGCTCTGATTTTGCGTAGTTTCGTTGGTTTGCTGGTTGGGATCGCTACGACAGAAGCGGTGAGCGCCCAAATGTCTCCCAGCCGTGCTAGTTCCAGTAACAGTGGCAATTTGCTCAATTACCCATCCGGCACACGGATTTATCAGGGCGGCGCGATCGTGACCCCTACGGGAACGGTTGTTAATCCCAGCGTTACCGTTCCAGGTGCAAACGGTTCCAACACCTATTACTACCCAGATGGCAGCCGCATCACAACGAATGGTAGAGCGATTAATGCTTCTGGTAGTTTCCTGGTTCCTAACAGCCCTAACGGCGGGCTAAGAAACTCAACGGCGAAACCGATCCAACCTTTCTCTCCTAACCGTTTGAATCAACGCTAAAGTGAAGGGCGCTCGCGCTGTTCATCACTATAGCCTCTTACAATAAGAACGATGTATGGCTTTACGGCGCTTGCTCGTTGCTAAAGCGATCGCGCAGAATGGCTTTTAACTCAGCGATTCCTTCCGCATTGGCAGCAATTTGCTGTGCATTCACCTGCTGCTGTCTCGCGATCACTAAGAGAATGGCATCAATCTGAGCAATGGCGCGGCTGTGTTCCGCAACTGTTTGCTCAAGTGAGCGATCGGGTTGGCTATGTGATTGGTCAGTCATCGATCGTCTCCGTTATCTGACTTGATGCTGTCTTTGATCGTTTGCCTTCTTTTAGCTTTCTTTCCCGACTCCCGACTCCCGACTTCCTCATCTTTACATTCGTTCCAACACTGGAATGCCCAGGAGAGAAAGTCCCAGTTTCAATGTCCGTGCTGTTAAGTCAGCCAGAATCAGCCGTGAGGTTCGCAATGGTTCCTCTGCATCCAAAATTGGACACTGCTCATAGAACCGATTGAACTTCTGGCTTAACTCGAAGAGATACTGACAAAGGCGATTTGGTAGTAAATCCTGATCAATCTGTGCCAGAATTTCATCCAATTGCAGTATGTGTTTTGCCAGCGTTAGCTCCGATTCATCTTGCAGCACGATCGCAGCATTAGCTCCCAACTGCTCAAAATCGATCTGACCTTTACGGCTAATCCCTTGAGGGCGGACATACGCATAAAGCATGTAGACCGCTGTGTTGCCCTGTAATGACAGCATTTTGTCATAGCTGAAAACGTAGTTGCTCATACGATTTTGGCTTAGGTCAGCGTATTTGATCGCACTAATCCCGATCACCTGAGAAACATGGGCAATAAATTCCTCCGTTTCTTGACGACCTTCTTCCTTCAGTCGCGCTTCAAGGTCAGCACGGGCATGAGCGATCGCTTCATCCAGCAAATCCTGAAGCCGAACCGCTTCACCCGATCGCGTCTTCAATTTTTTGTTGTCTTCGCCCAGCACTAGACCAAATGGCGCGTGAATGAATTCCACTGTCTCTGTAATCCAGCCTGCCCGTCGCCCAACCTGGAAAATTTGAGCAAAATGATTGGTTTGCTCCATCCCAACTGGGTAGATCACCCGTTGTACTTTGTCCTCTTTCACCCGATAGCGAATGGCAGCTAAATCCGTTGTTGCATAGTTGTAGCCACCATCCGACTTTTGCACAATTAGCGGTAGTGGCTTACCTTGCTTATTGGTAAACCCTTCCAGAAACACGCATTGTGCGCCGTCATCCTCCACCAATAGTTCCGTTGCCTTCAGATCTTCAACCACGCTTTCCAATAGAGGATTGTAAAACGACTCCCCCCGCTCAAGGACGTGAGCAATGCTCATCAGATCATAGATGACGCGGTAGGAACGGCTGGATAGTTCACACACAATTTTCCAGGCACGCAACGTTTCCGCATCGCCAGCCTGAAGCTGTACGACAGACAACCGCGCCGCTTCACGAAACTCTTCATCCGCATCAAACCGCTGTTTCGCCTGCCGATAAAACGTGGACAGATCGCCCAAATCGAGAGACTCATTTGCTGTCAACGCTTCAGGATAAGCTTCGCGTAGATAAGCAATCAGCATCCCAAAGGGGGTTCCCCAGTCGCCTACGTGACTAATGCGTAAAACATCATGCCCGATAAACTTTAGAATGCTAGCAAGACAGTCTCCAATGATGGCTGGGCGCAAATGCCCAACATGCATCTCTTTCGCAATGTTGGGACTGGGATAATCCACAATCACGCGCTGTGGTTGGTCGATCGGTGCCACTCCCAACCGCGGATCAGACTGAATCGCTTTGATCTGCGCTTCTAAATAGCTCGTTTTCAGCGTCAGGTTAATAAACCCGGGTCCTGCAACCGTTGGCGTTTCACATAGATCAGCCACATCAAGCTGCTGCACAACCTGCTCCGCAATCGCGCGCGGTGCTTTACCTAACGGTTTCGCCAGCGACAGTGACACATTCGCCTGATAATCACCAAATTTGGGATTGCTAGCGGGCACAAGAAGGGGATCAACCGATCCATAGTCAGCACCAAAGGCAGCAGTCAACGCTTGCTCGAAGCGGTCTTTCAATTGAGCGATCGTAAAATTCATAGAGAAGAAAACAGAATCTAAGCGCCAAACATGGCAATCTTCCCTCAGCGTACTCTGCTTGTACACTCGATCGCATTGTCCAATCGCATTTTTCGCCAATCACTTTCCCGTTTGTCCTTGTAAGAGCATGAGCTGGTATTGGTACGACCACGCACGCTCAGAAAGTCTAAACCTTCATTGTTGCTCAGCACGAAAACCAGGGAACGTTAAAGCAGCGGTTTCTATCAGCTAACCCTGAGTGGATGCGTCAAGCAATTAAACTTTAAGCTGTTCGCAACGATTAAAAGGCACTTCCTGATACGTTATAGAGATATGTGCGAGCTTCATCGTGCTTCTCTAAAAGAGTAATCGCACTTTACCTGAGCACTGCAAGAGTGTTGCATCGCTTCAAGCCAGCCTTTAATCAACTGCAAGTGCTGTACGTTCAAATTCACGCGCTAAAGAAACGGCAGTTTTTGAGTGGTTAATTGTTACAACTGAACGAGTCTATCGAAGGTCTATTATTATGCCAAAAGTAATTATCAAAGCTGACACCTTTCTCAAAAAACGAGTTTTAGGCGCAGCCGATTTAGCAGATGCTGAAAAGCTTTTCGTGACAAAAGGCAGCAGTTTTTTAGCGACTGAAGTGGCACCCGATCGCAACCAGCACGTTTTTCTCAAACCAGCCTCTCCCTTAACGGCTAAAGATGGTGTCACAAAGCTACAGACCGTCTACGCCTACGAACCGCACATTCAAATTGAAAGTGACGATGTACCCCAAAGCATCAAATTAAATGTCGCCTATGCCAGCCAGTTAGGAAACGAACAAATTGTTAGAGATGGGCAAGTTTGGTACGATTGGCGGCAATGCAATACCACTAGCAACACGATGCTGGCAAACTATTTGCTCAAGGGTGATTTGACAAATAAAGCCAAAGAACAACGATTTTCAGAACCGGAGTCGGTCTATATGAGAGTTGTGGCAAAGTATGGCGACACAACTGACCACGACGCTCAAACAAAAGCGCTAAAAGAATTAGGGATTGAATCCTATTTCAGCTACACTCTTTCTGCAAAAGATGTTTTGCTGTCCCTCAAAGCAGGTATTCCAGTCATCGCTGGCTTTGCTTACAAGTATTCCGGGCACATCTGCATCATTGTTGGACATGATCCTATCAATAAAGTCTGGCTCGTCCATGATCCCTATGGAACCCGTCACGGTGCAAGCGACAATTACGATATCGGCATTGGTGGCGCGTTTGATCCCTACAGCTACGACACGATGCAGCGTATTTTCTGGGATCAAGGTGGTGAAGCAGGCTGGGGCAGAATCGTCACCAGCATTAAAGGCAGTCCATCAGGGCTTCCAAATGGACTGTAAGCCGCTCGTCTAATGAGAACCTGTTACTCGCATACTGATATCTAGCCACGTCGATCGCGTGATAGGCGCACTGCTCGAAATATAGTCCACCCCCGTCTCCGCAACAGACCGAATCGTTTCTAGCGTGACATTACCAGACGCCTCAATTTTGACGCGATCGCTTGCCTCTCGGATGATTTGCACCGCTTCCTTCATCATTTCCAGGGACATATTGTCGAGCATGATAATGTCTGCTCTATGCTGTAGGGCTTCATTAACCTGTTCTAGACTCTCTGTTTCCACTTCGATCGTGAGTGGGTACGGCACCGCTTGACGAACAAGGGCAATTGCCGACCCAATTCCTCCAGCCGCAGCAATGTGATTGTCCTTAAGCATCACACCATCATCCAATCCCATCCGATGGTTCATCGCTCCGCCTACCTGGGTTGCATACTTCTCCAATACCCGCAACCCCGGCGTTGTCTTGCGCGTATCAACTAACTGCGCTGGCAAATCCTCAATCCGCTCTACATATTGATGCGTCAAAGTTGCGATCCCACTCAGTCGCATCGCTAGATTCAGCGCCACCCGTTCCCCTGTGAGCAACGCATCCAAAGCACCTTCGACTAGCGCGATCGTTTGCCCCTTCTCTACCACTTCTCCCTCAGCCACCTTCGCATCAAAGCGGATTTGCTCATTCAAAAGCTTGAAGACTCTAGCGGCGATCGGGAGTCCAGCAACCACGCCAGCTTCTTTCGCAACCCACTCCGCTCTATCGGTGGGCGCTTGATTAATAAACAGGGGAGAGGTCGAGCGATCGCCCCGCCCAATATCTTCCAGTAACCAACCTTGCAGCAGTTGATCTAACACTAGAAAGGGTGGCAAAACACCTATAGAAGTTTCCACTGGTCAGACCCTAGATGGTACAAAACGTACTCAACTATTATCTACCTGCCAAGCTACAGCAAACCCAGTTGTTGGTCTGAAGAATTTCCTACCATGCGTGACCAAAAGATCATACCTTACGCACTGATTGCCTGTATCTTCAGTTCAGCGATCACTTTTTGCTGTGCCACGATCACTGTCTCCTGTTACAAACAGAACTGCGGAAGTCTCTTCTCTCAGTTACCCCAACTTTTTACCCTTGCCTTCACTGTTAGGTTACTTCCTGAGCTTCTCAAATTTCCATTCGTCAGCTTTGCCCTCTATACAGTTGAACTGCAATTAAGATGGCAGGCACTAATAATCGGTATCACAGCGTTGGTACTACCCGAATTTCGTCTCTACTGTTACGCCTGGTCTCTGCCCTTACCTTTTGGCTAGCAAGAAATCTTCTTCCCATAGCGTGCGCTCACGTACATGCTTACACGCCAACCTACTTTAAAGTACCTGTGAGCCCCACACAGTAAGCCTCTTATCCGTTTTCAAAACTTTTTTTCTTCAACCGCTTGACACCTCATCATCATTCCCGTTATATTGGC
>NZ_JCACKR010000091.1:0-58856 GCF_059505485.1 Stenomitos rutilans | reverse complement strand
TTGATGGTCTGAATGAAGAGCGCTCCCTCAGTGAGGGAGCGCTCTTTGTGTGGAGATAGTAGAGTCTGATTCACGACATCAACACTTGGGTCATTTAAAATGGTAAGCCGCAGAGGCAAGCGCTCTTACGCATGGAAGCAACGACTGTTGGTGGTCAGTGCCATTACGATCGCTTATACCCTAGCCTGTTTTTTACTCTTCTTTGGGCAACGCTATTTGCTTTACCGTCCTAAATCTGAGTTGTCTATGCTGCCTGCTGCAACAGCATTCAACTTGCCGTATGAAGACGTTTGGATACCAATTGCGAGAACCCACGATCGTCTACATGGTTGGTGGATACCCTCGCCTTCTACGCAAGAACACTATGCGGTGCTTTCCGATGAGCCTGTGAAGGTACTGACTACTCCAAAAACCATACTGTATTTTTCTGGGGTGGGACGAAACATGGGCGACTATAACTACCTTGCTAGAGTCGCTGCATTTCATCAGCTTGGGTTTTCTGTCCTTACGGTCGATTACCGAGGCTATGGTAGCAGTGAGGGATCTTTCCCAAGCGAACGCCAAGTTTATGAAGATAGTCAGGCTGCTTGGTCTTACCTCCGTGAACGCTGCCATCTGCTGCCTAAACAGATTGTGCTGTACGGGGAGTCTTTAGGAGGCGCGATCGCACTCGATCTAGCGGTGAAACACCCTGAAGCAGAAGGGCTAATCATGCAAAGCTCGTTTACTTCAATGGCTGAAGTGGTTGAGCAAAGAGGATTCTTGCGATTCTTCCCGGTTCGTTGGCTCTTGACAGAGCGGTTTGATTCCCTTTCCAAAGTGCGATCGCTCCAGATTCCCGTCTTATTTCTGCATGGAACGGCTGATTCTGTTGTGCCACCTCAAATGAGTCAACGGTTGTATGATGCCGCTTCAGAGACCAAGCAACTCTTTTTCATTGCGGGTGCTGAGCATGTCAGGCTATATCAACCTGGAACACAATCCTACTTGAAGGCAATACAGCGATTTCTCAGGCTCCTGCAACAACAGAATGGTGTTCATCCGTAGTACGAATTAGCAAATCATGTAAACGACAGCTTCTTGTGCTGGATGAGCAACATTGAGTGAGCGCTTCCTTGAAAATGGTTATCACTGCCATGAGGTAGACTGCCTACTTTTATAACCAACGTTTTAGGAGTCGCTTGCCAATGGAAAACCGCCATGAGCCAGTGAGTATGCTGGAAGATGCAAAACATTTGGAAAAGTTGAAGAGCGTCATTGAACGGGCGATCGCAGATGGTAAGGTGACAGCTCAAGAAATGCACGCGATCAAAACGATCATTTGGTCAAATGGCAAAGTTAGCCCAGAAGAACTAGACCTCGTCCGAGAACTCATTCACGAGAAAGTTGCCAATGGAGAGCTAGTCTACGATTGGACATAAACTCAAAGCGACTGCCGAAACGTCGGCTGCCGTAGCAATACTGCTTCGTTTAGCCAGTCTTTTAAACATCTAAAGTCAGCAACATTGGTTTAATTGCTGTAGTGTAGCGATAAGGCGTTGAGTATGCAGACATGCTCGTTGGTGAAATCATTCAGTCTTTAACAAAGTACAGCTTGGGTACCTTTGTGGCACTATTCCCCATTGCGAACCCAATTGGTGCTGCTCCCGTTTTCTATAGCCTGACAGAAGCTGATAGCGATCGCTACCGCATGCAGCAGGCACGTATGACTGCCATCAATGTCATCTGGTTACTGGCAGCGTTCTTTTTGATTGGCAAATTTATCCTAGCCTTTTTTGGTATTTCACTTGGAGTGCTACGTATAGCGGGCGGACTTCTCGTTGGACACACTGCCTGGGAGATGGTCACAGCACGGCAACGCCTCAACGCAACCGAGCACCAGGACGCGCAGGATAAGGATGATATTTCCTTCACACCAATGGCTGTTCCCCTTATCGGTGGGCCGGGTGCGATCGGGGTTGTCATCGGCATGTCTGAGCGGGCTACCCAAGTTGTAGATTACGTCGGCTGCCTGGTTGGTATTGGGCTTCTGGGCATCGTGCTTTATCTTTGTCTTGTTTTAGGTGAAACACTGGCAAAACGCATGAGTAGTAGTGGTCTAGGTGCGCTCAACCGTGTGTTGGGCTTTTTTATCCTGGCGATAGCTGTGCAGTTTGTGGCAGATGGTGTAGCGGATTTGGTTAAGCAAGCAGTTCCCAGCTTGCGTTAAATTCTGCTAGCGCGTGGAAAGATGATCGCTGGCTGCAAACAAGCCATAGCACCTTTGTAAGCCGCGTAGCCTCTAGAAGCAAGATTTATTCGCATTGCTTCCATTTTGGCTGGGGGCATTCCATGTCTAATACCGATTTAAAGAATGACGGCTACAGATCAATCGGTGGGTAGGGGCAAGGCAATGCCTTGCCCCTACAGGATGTGTCGCATTTTCAATTCAAATTGGTATAACGATCGCCGCTAGCTTGAGATCCGATCACGGATGGTTTTAACAGGCTTCGTGGATTGACGATCGTGTGCCCAAAAAACTTCACCGTTTTTCGTTCAAAAAATACTTGTTTAGTGGAATATGAAAGCATCGAAGCCATTTGCTTTCGGCTACTTACGAGCTTTGGAGCTAATAGCGATGTAATGCTCCGTATGCGCTCTCTTTTGCGTCATGGTTGAGCTTGTTAGATGATCCATCAAAGGAACGAATGTTGATTAGGATTGCCGCCTTTTCGTTTGCACTCTTTATCGTCACTGGTTGTAGTGTCCCCATCTCCACGCCAACAGCAAAAAGCTCAAATCAGGCAACGAATTCACAAACATCAAGGCAGACTACGGCGCTACCGCCTAAGTCTCAACGGTTTGCCTCCGATCGCCAAAACCAGCTTGACGAGCAGGGCTACCGGGATGGTTATGAAGACGGATCTGGAAGGTTTCCATCTAACTCAAATATCGGCCTTGTGAGTCAGAACATTACTGATGAGGCTGAGAAGAAGATTTATATCGATGCTTACAACCGTGGTTACGCTCAGGGAAAAGGAGAACAGCCGTCACCCTCTCCGTCTCCATCTCCGACCAGTTCGGTTTCACCTGACCGCAAAGCCGAATTACAACGACGTGGGTATCAAGAGGGGTCAATCGATGCTCAGTCAAACTTTGCGTCTAACCCTGGCAGCGGTATTGCAGCGCTTGGGCTGACAAACCCTACAGAGATCCAGATCTATACCGATGCCTATAATGCGGGGTATCAGCAGCGTCCTTCACCGTCGCCATCGCCTCTACCAACCATTTCACCGGGACGGCTTTCTGAACTGAGGCAGCAAGGCCGTAATAATGGCTATGCCGATGCTCAAGCAAATTTGCCTCGAGATCCAAACAACGGGATTAACCAGTTGGGTTTGGTCACTGCAAGAGAGCAGCAGGCTTACACCAATGGCTACAGAAACGGCTATCAGGAGTATTTGAACAGCCAACAACCGCCTGAAAACGTACTGTGGTGAGGGCAACGGCTCAAATCGGCTTGCTCCAGCACGTGCCAGCCTGGTGAAGACGTTTCTAGGATGGCGTAGAGACGCTGCGGCAGCAGAGCAGCAGGAAAAGTTGGGGTAAGGGGTGATGTTTTCGTCCGTGCTCTTGCCTACAGTGGACTAGGAAGTATGATCACAAATAATTTGCACTGGTGTTTCCGATGAATGAAACGTTGTCGTCTTTAGAAGCATGGAATCAACGGTTAAGGGCGGCTGTGCTGCTGGCTGGACGAGTCATCTATCACCTGCTGACGGGTAAAATCGATCGCCGCAACACGATCGAGCAAATGAAGGTTGTCGGGCCTCAATCGCTCTCAATCGTGCTGATTACAGCGGCGTTCATTGGCATGGTGTTCACCATTCAGGTTTCACGAGAATTTTTGCGCCTGGGTGCAGGCTCGGCAGTGGGGGGCATTTTGGCGATCGCGCTTTCCCGCGAGTTGTCGCCCATTCTCACGGCGGTTGTGGTAGCGGGACGGGTGGGGGCTGCCTTCGCTGCTGAGTTAGGCACCATGCGCGTTTCTGAACAAATTGACGCACTCTACATGCTGAAAACAGATCCGGTCGATTACCTGGTTGTACCCCGCGTGGTGGCCTGTGCTTTGATGCTGCCGGGTTTAGCCATTCTTTCTTTTTTCACGGGCATGGCTGGTGGCTTACTCATTTCCACGCAGATGTATGATATGTCTCCAAACGTTTTTCTCTCATCTGCCCACGACCTCATGACCGTTTGGGATATTTTCGCTGGGCCAATCAAGGGCATCATTTTCGGGATGCTGATTGCTGTGATTGGTTGTAGCTGGGGCCTGACGACGAGCGGTGGCGCAAAGGGCGTGGGGCAATCAACTACAACTTCCGTCGTGACCAGCATTCTTGCCATCATTATCTCTGATTTCTTTCTCTCCTGGATTATGTTTACAGGCGTGAGTGATGCTGGGCTACAAGGGTTTTAAACGGTTTTACCCTGCCTACTGTGCGGGTTTTCTCTAAGCAATCCCCAGTTGCTGCTTGAGCGATCGCCGCATCACTTCTACAGGGGCAGGTTGCTGTAGCCAGATTTCTAAAGCCGCCGCGCCTTGCTGAAGGAGCATTTCTAACCCATCAATAGCGATCGCGCCTCGATCAACGGCTTGCTGTAGAAAAACCGTCGGACTGGGCGTATAGATTAAGTCGTAAGCTATGACGTTGGGCGCGAGACCGTCGGTTTCTTTGGACGTGAGGGGCGATCTCGCCTCATGAGACGACATACCAATCGGGGTTGTATTCACAAGTAAGCCTGCTTGCGGCAGCAGATGGGGTAATGCTGACCAGGTGTAGACTTCGACCTTGGCGCTCCTTGAAAAGCCAACCCAACTGTGCAAAAAGTTCTCTAGCTTCTGAGCATCGCGTCCAATAACCTGAATGGCAGCACAGCCAAGTTGCATACAGCCTGCAACCACGGCTCTGGCAGCCCCCCCGTTGCCCAGAATCACAGCCGTTGTTTGACTCCAATCTCGCGCTAACAGCGTCAGTGGATGCAGAAAGCCTGCAACATCAGTATTAGTACCCTTCCAGCCCTTTTCTGTACGCCAGACGGTGTTAACGGCTCCAATGGCTTGCGCGATCGGATCGATGTCTGCTAGCAGGGGAATGATGGCCTGCTTGTGAGGAATCGTAATGTTGAATCCCTGAAGTCCAATAGCCGCGAACCCCTCGATCGCCTGCTTCAACGAGTTTGCCTGGACGAGAAATGGCAAATACGCGTAATCAACTCCAAGGTGAGCGATCGCAGCATTATGCATAATGGGCGATAGCGAATGGGCGATCGGTGAGCCGATGACACCGAGCAGTTTCGTTTTACCAGTAATCAACGGGAGAATGGGGTGGGGGGATAGGGTGCAGGTTACTCTAAAACAATAGAGTCTGTGGTGGGTTCGGCGTTGACGTTTGCAGGTTTGATTGGCTCTGTTGGTTGGGTTTCAGAAGTGGGGCGAACTCGACGAATCGGTAAGTTGGCGATGAGGGCAGTGGTACGATCGCTGTTTTCGAGTGCAAATTCCATGCCTTCGGTGTCAAGCTCCACGTAGCGAGAAACCACTTCCAGAATCTCTTTGCGCATTGCTTCCAGTGCTTGAGGTGGAATGTCTGTGCGATCGTGCGCCAGTACGAGCTTAAGCCGATTCTTCACCTGGCTGCGGCTGTTGTCACCGGGGCGAGCAAAGAGGCGTTCGAGAAGTTCAATCAACATGGAGCATACAGAGGTGAAGGATGAGGGAGGAGGGTATAGAGGGAGCAAGGGGAGCGGGGGGAGCAGAGGAAGCAAGGGAAACAGCTTTGAGTTTTGAATTCAAAGTTTTGCGTTGATTAAGGGGGCAGCCATCGGCTTTTCTCTCCTGACTTCTGACTTCTGACTCCTGTATCACTAAAAGATCTTCTTATTCAAAACCTTGCGTAGCTTGGTGAAGAAGCTGTCATTAGTGTTGCTTAAGTCCAGGAACTCAACTTTTTCGCCTTCTAATCGGCGGGCAATATTGTCGAAGGCTGATCCCGCAAGGGAAGGAGTTTCTGAGAGCACAAGCGGTTCGCCTTTGTTCGTGGAGACAATGACACGTTCATCGTCAGGCACGACTCCGATGAGCGGAACTGCCAAAATTTCTTGCACATCTTCGACCGACATCATGTCGTTTGCCTGCACCATCGCAGGGCGAATGCGGTTGACGACGAGCTGGATCTTTTTGATGTTGTTGGCTTCGAGCAGCCCGACGACGCGATCGGCATCACGGACGGCAGCAATTTCTGGGGTCGTGACGATGATCGCTTCTCTGGCAGCGGCGATCGCGTTTTGAAAGCCCATTTCAATGCCTGCTGGGCAATCCACAAACACATATTCGTAGGCTTGCGCTAATGCCAGCACCAGTTGCTTCATCTGGTCAGGATTGACCGCATCTTTGGTACGATTTTGCGCAGCGGGTAACAAAACTAAATTGGGTTGGCGCTTATCTTTCACCAGCGCTTGCTCCAGGCGACACTGCCCTGACAGCACATCTACCGCCGTGTAAACCACGCGATTCTCTAAACCCAGCAGCAAGTCCAGGTTGCGCAAACCAAAGTCGGCATCCACCACGGCAACTTTACGGCCTCGCCGTGCCAACGTCATGCTTAGATTGGCGGTAGTCGTGGTCTTGCCCACTCCCCCCTTGCCAGATGTGACAACAATTATGCGACTCATGGACTAGGCAGTAAATAACGACAGGGACAATGGACTGAATGACCGGAGGTCTTTAGGCAGAGAGTGGCACCATCTGCTTTTAAACTCTAAATGATGCCTTAAAGTGTTGACACTAAATGCATCTGACGCTGGACAAATGGCTGAGACGTAACGCGGTGAATTAACAGTGCAGTATCGGACGCTCAAGACGTTTCAGTACCAGTGCTTTAACTATACCGAACCTGACTATCCTTATACTCCGTCTGTAACATTCCGATCGTGGTATCAGAAAAAGCAATTTTAAGAAGAAGGCAGAAGGCAGGGGGCAGAAGGTGAAAGGCAGAAGCTGACTAGTTGTTGGTTTTTGGTTGTTGGAAGGAGGCAGAAGGCAGAGAGCAGAAGACGAGGGCAGAAGGCTAAAGACTGCCCCCTGGCTCCTCAATGTACTTCCTCCTTTACCCCTTCTCGCCACGATGAAAGTCAACGGCTCTAGCAATGCGAATAGTGCCTTGTGGCGTTACGTAAGCCACCTCTGGCTGATACTGCGCTGGAGGCGTTTCAGGTGCTCTAGCGACGAAATCAGCAATGCGAAGCTGGGTTGGTTCCATTTGCGTTGCCATGATGAGACAACGAGCATTGCCTTTTGAGCCTGCATGCGCCACCCCTCGCAGCCGTCCCCAAATTAAGATATCGCCTTCTGCAACAACCGCACTACCCGCATTCACATCGCCCAGAATGACCACGGTACCGTTATGCTGAATGTCTGCACCGGAGCGCAAAGTAGTTTCGAGATACAGCGGTTCTGCTAAGGTTTGCGCGGCTTCTTGCGTGGGTTGATTCAGGTGCACGATCGAAGACTGCTGCTCTACAGAATATCCCGCTGTGGCAGCTGCCACAGCAGTTTGTCGTCGGTTTGTGTAAACCCGCTTGAGTTGAAGCTGAGCTTCGGTGAGTGCATCGGCGATCGCCTGAAGTTGCCGCCCATCCAGCAAGCGATCGCGAGCCAACAAATGCACAGTAGTATCAGGCTGCCAGAAGCGTTCATTTGCGTCTAGCCGCTGCTTCAGTTGCTGCCATACTTCCGTCCAGTGAAACGCTGTATTGGATTCATTGTCTTCGCCTTCGGGGGGCAGGAGCAACAGCAATTTGCCTCCTTCATTACGAAAGCGCACCTGCTGATTGTGATCGGGCTGAGTGCGATCGGGTTCTGTAGGAGTCGGTGGAACGACAGGCACCGATGTAGAGGAGGAGGCATCAGTCATGCGGGGGAACCGGAGCTTTAACGGCTTTAATAGTAAGCTGAAACGCTGCGATCGGCACGTCGATCGACTCATTTGGGCAAAGCATCATTGGTGAACAACAGCTGTTACGCAATTTCTCAGTGACTCAGTGATCAGCGGTCAGCCGTTAACTGTCCAGCTTGCTTCTAACAACCAACAACTAACAACTTCTTTTGCCTTCTGCCTTCTGCCTTTACTTTTTACCTTCTGCCTTCTGCTTTTTACCACAACGATCCGGAGCAGTGAACTCAGCGCCTGTAAACAGAAATTTAAGGGTCTCGATTTCGGTGCTTTGCTTGTGCTTCTTGAGGATTATGCATCCTGAAACAGGGGCGCGCTCTTCTCCTACCCACTGCTTCTTTATCTTTTCCCTATGCCAAATGTATTAACTCCTGTTGAAATCAATTATCCAGGGCTAGATCGCTTACTGGATGGGCGTTATCAAGTTATTCAAGTTTTGGCGACTGGCCGTTGGGGGCATACGTATCTTGCGCAAGATACTCGTCGCCCCAGTCAACCAGAATGCGTGATTCAGCACGTTCTACCAGTCGATCATGATTCTGCTTATCAGGCGGCGTTGCGGCAGGTGTTTGTCCGCGAGGCGGCGACTTTGGAGCGCCTAGGTGGGCACGAGCACCTGCCCGCACTGCTTGCCTGTTTTGAGGATGAACAGGGCTTTCATTTGGTGCAGGAATTTGTGAGCGGTACCGCCTTGAGTGTGGAGCTAGGGTCTCAGCCCTGGCAGGAGGATCGGGTGGTGCAACTGCTGCTGGAGTGCCTGGAGGTGCTAGCAGTAGTACATGGAGACTGCTGCCGACATGGTGATGTGCGGCCAGATAATGTGATTCGACGATCGCAGGACGGTGCACTCATTCTGACCAACTTTGGTACTGTACGCGATAGCCATTTGTCGCTTATGACGTTGCAAGGTCAGGCTGCGCCCTCAATGGTACCCAATCTGGAAGGCTATCAGCCTCCAGAACAAGTGCAAGGGCTACCGTGCCTCGCCAGCGATATCTATGCGGTTGGGTTAATCGGCATTCAAGCGCTGACAGGTATTTCACCAGTACAGTTGAGCCGTGATCCTGTAACAGGAGAGATTACCTGGCAGCCCTTTGGTCAAACGGCTGGTTCAACGCTGCGGCATGGGTTGGTTGCCGTGCTAAGCCGGATGGTGCGTGCTGACCATACCCAACGGTACCCGTCTGCAAAAGAAGCATTGCAGGCTCTGCGTCAGCTTGCGCAGGCTGTTTCAGTTGGTTCTGCAAGTCAGGAGTCAGTGGAGAAGCTAGCGGTTTCTACGATCGCGCCCCTCTTGCCTCTACAGGACGCTTTGCCACTCCCCACCCTGAGCGCGCCCGATCGAGAAACGCTGGTGGATCGATTCTTTAGTCCGGCGGTGCAAATTGGAGTTGGCATTGGTGCTGTTATGGCAGCAGCCGTTTGTGGCTATGCCCTACCCCATTTGCTCGATCGCACCTTGTTTAGCGACGGTGATCAGGATGGTCAATCGGTAGCAGATGCAACCCAGCGCCAGCAAGCAAGGCAGATTCCCAAGGCTGTGTCGGTGGCAGAGTCAATCCCTTCTCACTCAAGTTCCAATGGCGGTGTCGCTGCACCCAACCGTGACAAGATCGTCGCGCAGCAGCGTAACCCCCTTCTCGACGACCGTATGGCCCTGTTCTCCAAGCCGTCGTTTCGGCGTAGTAGCGAGTTCATGGCGGCAGTACAGGGGCTACCGCAAACGGGCGTTCAGCCATCGCCGCTTGCAACAACAGCCCAAACGTCAAACGATCCAGTTGAGGTTGCGGCGGCTCAATCGTTGAAAGAAGCGTACAGTCGAGCGATCAACAAAGATTTTGCTAGTGCGATCGAGGCACTCAAACAAATTCCCGCAGATACCTCTGTGTCCCAGAAAGCGCAGGAAAAGCTCCGTGAGTATGGTGAGAAACAGCAGATTCAGGCTGTAAGCTACCTCCAGAAGGCTTACGATCAGGCCGAAGCCAAGGAATTTGATCAAGCACTTGAAACGCTCCATCAAATTTCTCAAGCGACACCAACTTACACCACTGCACAATTGAAGGTGCGTGAGTATAGCGAAAAACAGCGGGTGCGGGCAGACGTGCTAGCGATGCAGGATTTGAATCCGGGGAGCTATCTGCAAGAAACAAATTTGGCTGGCAGGTAGGGAAGAGGGGGAAGCAGGGGAAGCAGGGGAAGCGGAGGTAAGAGTTAATTGAGGGGGCATGGGTTAGGGGTTAGCCTTCTACCTTCTGCCCCTGCCTCCTTCCAAAAACCAAAAATCAAAAACTAGTCAGCTTCTGCCTTCTGCCAGCTTCTAACAACCAAAAACTTCTTCTGCCTTCTACCTTTTACCTTCTCCCCCTCCCCTCTCCTCGCCAATTGTTTGCTGGTTTATCGCATCGCAGCAATCTACTTGCTATGATGCGTCGTGATCGCCTTTGTCTTAATTGAGCCATCTACGATTGGAGTAGCTTATGGGATTCCATGTTTCTCCGACTGAGCAGCAGGGTCACTATCGTTATGATCCGACGGCGCTTGACCAGCAAGGGCCTGCCCGTCTATTTCCCCATGCTGGTGCAGATGGCCTGTTGCAGTATGTGCTGACTCAACTGCGCCACAATTTGCTGGCTCAGGGTCAATTATCAGAACCATTAAGTTTATGGTTGCGACAGTTTGAGGAAACGCATCAGACGCTGGAAAAAGCCTGGTCACAGTTTGCCACGCTATTGGTGGATTTTAAAGTGTTGCAATCGGGTTGGTTTAACGCCAACCTACCGCCTAACGAGCAGTTTGATGCCGCGTTTGTGCGTGAACGACGTGCCATGACAGGGACGCTACTGGCCGCGAAAGCTGCCTCTAAGCTGCATGCTGATACAGGAGTGCGTCGATCGCAGTTCTATCAAATGCTGGAAGATTTGGGACGTATCCGTCCTGTGGTGAGCCGCATTCATGAGCGCGAGGGTGGATTGAGCGATCGTGAATTTGCGCGTCAGCGAGTGGCAGGGCAGAATCCGATGGCGCTGCGTCAGATACAACACGCGGATCAAGCACGTCTGCAAACGTGGGCTGAATATGCCAGCGCAGAAGGGGCTGTTGATCTCATCCAGGCGGCAGCGGCAAATCGCCTTTTTGTGGCGGATTACCCCTGGTTAGAAAAACTGACTCCCGCTGATTTGCAAACTGGGCGCTATGTCGGTAGTCCGATCGCCGTCTTCTATCGCGCTGATACTAGTTTGGAGCCTGTGCTGATTCAGGTTGAACCGGGTCGATTGGTCACGCCCACCCAACCGGATGTCGATCGCTGGATGCAGGCAAAGCTGTTTGTGCAGACGGCAGATGTCACCGCTCACGAATTGATTGTGCATCTCTGTGATACTCATCTAGCGATGGAGGCGTTTGCGATCGCCACTCCCCGTCAGTTACCCACAACTCATCCCATATATCGTTTGTTGCGTCCTCATTTCCGGTTTCTACTGGCAATTAATACGCGCGGCAATACGATTTTGTTGGGCGAAGGCGCTGCCATCGATAACCTGATGGCTCCCACGCGGGCAGCTTCACTAGGCATCATTAACCAGGCGTATCGATCGCGATCGTTTCAGGATTACGCTTTACCCACGGTCATTTCGCAGCGAGGGCTTGACTCAGAGGCATTGCCCTTTCCGTATCGGGATGATGCGTTGTTGCTTTGGGAGGCGATCGCGCGCTACGTCACCCAGTTTTTGCAGCGGTACTATCCAGACGATCAGGCCATTCGGCAAGACCCGTACCTGCAAGCTTGGGCAGCAGAATTGGGCGCTCCGTTAGACTCTCGCCTATCAACTGAGTTTCCCCAAGCGCCTGCATGGTTGCCACCGGAGTGGCTCCAGCAAACCAAACTTGTCCCTGACCCTTTACCAACCTACCCGCGTGTACCAGGGTTTCCACCGCATGTCGGTTCAGACACGGATAGCGGCTCGTTAACTAGTGTGCAACAGCTAATCGACATTGCAACGCAGGTTATTTTCACCTGTGGCCCACAGCACGCAGCGGTTAACTTTAGCCAGTTTGACTATGTTGGCTATGCCCCTAATGCCCCACTCGCGCTTTATGGACGGCCCGATACAGCCGCTTCGGTGCAACAACTGCTACCAGCCGCTGATCAGGATCTGGCTCAAATGGAACTCTCGTTTGCCCTGAGCGGTATTCGCTGGGGCACCTTGGGTAGCTCAGAGCTAATGCAATTTGTGGAGGCGGGCGATCGCCAGATCCTGGCTCAATTTCAGGCAGATCTCGCAACGATCGAAGCCAAAATCAACGCCCGCAATCAGCAACGACTCGCCGAGAGCGGGGTAGAGTATCCGTATCTGCTGCCGTCGCGCATTCCGAATAGCATCAACATTTAGAGAAGGCAAAAGGTAAAAGGCTAAAGGCTAAAGAAGTTGTTGGTTTTTAGTTTTTAATTTTTAGAAAAAGGCTGACCGCTGACCGCTGATGGCTATCTAATTCAAAACTCAAAACTCAAAACTCCTATTTCTTATCTCTCCCTCAATGCACGTTCAACAGGCGGCTCTTTCCATCTTTACAGCGTTTGCGATCGCAACGGTATCGGCGTTTCCTGGTTGTGCGTTGCCGCTATCACCGGGAGATCGGTTGCGGGTGTTAACGCCGATGGATGATGAACTGCCAACAGATAGCCGCTTTCGTCTCAGTGGATTGTATGAGGTCAACCTGGATGGCACCCTGCAAATCCCGTTTTTAGAACCACAGCCTGCGGTGGGGTTGGAAGTGTCTGAGGTGCAAAAAAAGTTGGCGGCGGCTTTGGTTGACAAAGGGTTTTTTCGTCCCGAATCGCTGGAGTTAAGCGTTAGCGTGGTGGCTTGGGCACCCGTGCAGGTCACGGTGATGGGTGAAACGTTTCGGCCAGGGCGTGTACTGATTAACACGCCCACCGAGAATGAACCGAGGGATGCAGCACGATCAACGCTTACAACAGAAGTGGTGAGTGGTAGTTACACACCCGATCGCTATCTCAGCACGGCGATTCGTCATGCGGGTGGCTTGAAACCTGCTGCCGATTTGCAACACATTCGTCTGGTACGCGGCAAGCAGGAAAAAACCGTAGATTTTTCCGGCATTCTGACGGGTACAGCCGTGCCTGACCTACCGCTAATTGCGGGTGATCAGGTTGTGGTACCAGCGTTAAGCTATAGCCAAAATGCATTGGTGCGTCCATCACAGCTCACGCCAACGGAAATCCCGGTCTTTCTATCGAACCTGACGGTTCCGAATGCCCCCAATATCAGTAAGGGTGGACAGGTTATCATGCTTGCCTATGGGTCGCGCCTTTCTCAGGCTGCGATCGTGGCAGGCTGTGCGGGTGGCACCCAGCGCACCAATGCCAGAAGACGTGCTGTGCTGGTACAAACCGACCAACTGACGGGCAAAACGACGGTTCTCGAACGTCCAATTGAGCGTCTACTCAGGCGATCGGATGACGATACGGAAAATCCCTTTTTAATGCCGCAGGATGGGGTAGTTTGCTACGATTCAACTGTCACGAATCTTGCCAGCATCTTCCGTTTGATTACTGATATTGCCAGTCCGTTCTTCTTAATCCACAGGTTGTTTCGGAATGAATGAGTTTCCTCAACTTTCCCAATCTGCATCATTGTCAGCAGTAGACCGGGGGCGTGGACTGCGGTACCTGGCGATCGCGGCAGCGCTAAATGCAGCCGTGTGGGGGCTAGCGCTCTATTTGCTCAAAGATTCACCGCGTCTTTACACCAGCCTGTATGCCATTGTTTTACCAGAACAAATTAGCCGCACCAAAGAGAGTTCGTCTGGTCGTCCAGCCTTTGAGTCTCCTACCGCAATAACGGACAGTACCCGCGAAAATGTGAAGGCTAGCTACAAGCTGATTGCCACCACGGATGAAGTGCGTCGATCGGCGGCTAACAAGCTGGGAATGACACCCTCGCAGTTTGGCATTCCCTGGGTGGAAGGGGCCAAGGGCACCGCGCTCATGAATTTTGGCATCGTAGGCTCAACGCCAGAGGAAGCGCAGAAAAAAGCACAAGCATTGTACGAAGCGTTTCAAGAGCGGTTGATTCAACTGCGCTTACAGCAGTCAGCCGAAGTCGATACCGGATTTGAAAACTCTCTGGGCGTCGTGCGTAAAAAGCTGGAAACTGCTCAGCTTCGCCTTTCTGACTATAAGGTACGCTCTGGACTCGCATCGAACGAGCAAATTGATCAGCTTGCGAACAACATTGAGGCGCTTCGGCGGCAACGGGTGGAAGCGATCGTTCAACAACGCGATGCCGTGATACGGACTCAGCAATTGTCGAGCCGCTTGAATCTTTCCTCCCAAATGGCAACGGAGGCATTTACGCTGCGAGCCGATCCGCTGTTTCAGGAATATCTGCGTGCATACAGCGAAGCAACGGCCCGTCTGGCTGATGTCTCGGCTAAGTTTGGCCCTAAACATCCCGTAGTGGTGCAGGCAACAACCAGCCAAACAACGGCTGAAAGCGCTCTTCAAAGCCGTGGGCAGACGCTGCTGGGGCATCCGACTGACTTGACTACGATCGCTCGTCTCAACACAGGTACTAGTGCGCAAGGTAGTACCCCACGTGAGCTTCTCTTCAAAGATGTTGTGACCAATGATGTAGATCAGCGTGGACTGGTAGCACGCGTGCAAGAGCTCGATCGCCAGCTAGAACAGCTAGAGCAACGGCTCAGCGTTTTGTCGCAGCGCAGCTCTACCCTCGAAGCGCTTAACCGGGATGTGCAGATCGCTCAAGCGATTTTCTCTTCTACCCTGGCGGGGTTACAGGTTGATAAAGGTGATATTTTTGGGTCTTACCCACCGATTCAACTCGTTGCTGAACCAAATTTGCCTACGGCTGCGACTATTCCGCGCCGTCAGCCTCTCTTTATCGCAGCATCAGTGCTCTCGCTGCTGATTGTGGGTGGGCTACTTGTGGCATGGTTGCGTAAAGCTTCGTCGGTGACTAAGTGGCGGTGGAGTGGCTTTAAGCCATAGCAACCGCTGTCGGTTAACCCTCGGCATTTTGCATTGCGTCATGTTTCTCGATCGGACTATGCACTGCCCATATTTGGTACCGATCTGGTCGTGGGCGCGGGCAAATCACTACATGACCACTGTGCTGTTTGGTTGTGTTTAGGGAATAGTGAGGAATGAGAGTTCTGAGTTCTCCCGGAGCAACCGCATGGCGAAAATGCAGCAACCGTTACCTTGGGTCGTCAACGAATCTGACTCTTTTATCTCCATGATCCATGAGGGTAAAGTTGTTGGTTTCTGCCAGCCAGCCTATGCGCGTCATGTCGTGAAGCAGTTGAATGAGGCGGAGCAATTATATAAAGCGCTGGAGCTGGCTTGCTATGACCTGACGGCACGATCGGGTGGGAGTACTGCCAGTGTCGGTGAGATAGTGCAGCAATATTTGAGCAAGGCTACACGCCCTAAGAGCGGTACAGCGGCGATCGTCATGCTATTGCAGCACCGTCAAGAAGACCTGGACTTGACAGATGCAGAGTTTGCCAAATTCTGCGATACGTTCCGGCTTTCCCGCGCCGAACTCCAGGCGATTTATCTGGGCGAAGACATTGAGCATACTCAACTCAGCCCGCTAGCACGCATCCTGGGGCTAAGCATGGATGAACTGATTGATATGTGGCGGGGTGGCGATTAGGCGGGTAGAGGGCTTGCATCAGGCAGGCTTGTTTCAACCTGCGGCAAAATTTAACCTGAAGCCAACCTCCCAATTAACTTCCCTTGAAATAGAGGTTCTAGTCTGATGGTAATCTCCATCACACTCGTATGCTCTATGCTGCAAGCCTACGCCCCTAGAGAACTTTCTCAACCCGATCTGCGTCAATTTTTGGAAGAACTCTATCAGGGGCGCGATCTGACTTCGTTTCAGCCTGGTCAGTCCATTCCCATGAGTTCGCAGGTGGTTTGGGTGGTTTGCCGTGGGGTGGTGCAACTCAGCACTTTATACCAAAGTGGTGATGAGGCACTCCTGGGCTTAGCAGGGCCTTCAATGCCGTTTGGCTTACCGTTGACGTTGATTTATCCCTACCAGGCAACAGCTTTATCTGATGTTGACCTGATGGGGCTAACCAGCGCTGAAATTGATCAATCACCCCCATTAGCGCAAGAAATTGGTCGCCATACGGTACGTCGGCTGCGGCAAACAGAGGCCATGCTGGCGATGGCTGGCTATCGACGTGTTGAAGATCGGCTGCGTCAGTTGCTGTTGCTGTTGCAGATGGAGGTTGGTCAGCCGGTAGCCGAAGGCACTCGCATTAGCGTGAGACTAACCCATCAACATCTTGCAAGCGCGATCGGCACGACTCGCGTGACTGTCACCCGACTATTAGGACAACTTCGGAGTGAAGGACGGCTGATTGTCGATGCCAGTCGCCATTTGATTCTGCCAGTCGGGGTGGTGCTATAACCGTTGGGCGATCGTTTGACTTATATCTATCGGTGATTTTGCCGATTGCATAATCTCAGCTTCTACGGTCACAACGCCTACATTCTCGCTGCCAAGACAACGCGCCGCTTCCCGCGAAAGATCTAGTGTTCGGTTTTCAAAATAAGGGCCACGATCGTTTACTCTCACAATCACGCTCTTGCCATTCTCGACATTGGTGACTTTGAGAAAGGTATCAAACGGGAGTGACGGATGGGCCGCAGTAAAGCCGTCTTGGTTGAATGTTTCTCCCGTAGCCGTTTGCCGTCCGTGAAAATACGGGCCGTACCAAGACGCGAGTCCTTCAATGTATGCTCCCGTTGCCTGTAGTCCATACATCTTCGCCTGAGCGTCGGCAAGCGATAGAGGCGGTTCTGCAACAGCCATACGTAAATCGTTGATCCATTGAATAGCCAGCATCTCAGGGGTGCAATCCCACTGAGCGGCGACCTGTTGATCAACCTTAAAAAGGACGCGATCGCCAATCTGCCCAACCGGAACGCCGTTGACGATACCTGGTTGAAGTTGTTGCAATGGAGGCTTCACTTCACTCAGCACTTGCTCGAGGCGATGCGCGATGCGCACTGCTTGCTGTTGTTTGGGGGCAGTGCTCACCACATGCCCCTTTACCTTGACCTGAAAGAGGCGATGCTTTAGAGCGGCCTGTTTGGACGTTGATGGCTGCTCTGGAGCAAGTGATAGGCATTGATCAAAACCCACCCCTGCTGTGCTTGAGTAATGCGACCTTTCTACTGCAAGTTGCTTTGGATCAACCGGAGTAACCACTACTGAAGGTGCATTATTAACCGCTGTCAATTTTTGAAACCCGGAGAGCAACCCTTTAAAGGCACTTAGAAAGCCAAGTGAAGGCAACGGTGTGTCTCTATGAAAAGGCAGTAGTGCTGAGGCGGATGAAACCGTGTGAAAAGGCTGTATTGACTGTCCGAATGAACGCTTTAGCGATGCATCAGACAATGCAATGTCATGACGATCGTGAACCGTTGGTAACAGTAACGCAGTTTGAGCACCACTCAAATGAGTGGTTGTCTGAGTTGGCAAAATATTTGCCAGGTAAGAGGGTGCGCGCAGGAGGTCTTGGCTAGACGAGAAAAAGCAGTTTACCCAAGATGCAACCCATACAAGTCCGAAAATTGGCATGAATAAGTTTGGTAAATGGTAGTAAGCACTACAAAGCGAAAAACAGTACTCTATAGTACCCTTCACAAAACCTTTAAATCTCTATCCCAAGGATAATGATTGTAACAAGACTGCCATTTGAGCGGTGCTTAAGCGACTAAAAGACCGTGTCGATGACTGGCAGACGATAAAAAAATTGGATGACGGTAGCCTGTAAAGGCGTCACATTCGTGGCTCTACTGTTTTGAGCTTTTAGCGTTCAGCTTAGAAAAAACACTGAATCAGAAAACTCTTGAAGGTCGATCGCAAAGCTTAAAGAGACCGTTTAGAGTAAGTTCTCGATAAACAAACACTTTCTCAGCAGGCTGGTTTAAGGGTGACTGTTATTGATCGCTCCCTTTCTGCGATTAGTGCTGATCTGCGATTAGTGCTGAAGAGAGCAAAGATGAGCTTCGGTAAAGAGTGATAGCGGTCGATCGCTGTTTCATTCTGTCCTACAGATGCTTCAGCGAACCCGCTATCCTGGAATATAGTGTCTTGGCTAGGGCAAGGATCAGCAGGTCTATGGTCGGAACGATTGAGCGTATTGCACAGGAAATCGCTGCATTAAACAAGGCAACCAGCGCGATCGCGGACGAACTTTATAGCGCCTACTCGGCATACCTCGTCGTTTTGGGGCAAACTGTGCGCCAACAGTTGATTCTTGCCAGCTACCACGTCTGTACCCAGGGCTATCCAGAAGCATTTTTGCGCCTGCCGTACAGCCAACGGCAGCAGCTACAGCAACGGCTGCGAAATCTGGGCTTGCAGGTGCAGGAAGAAATTCTAGCCCAACTTCATGTTCCGGTTTTGCTGGATGATCCAGAGATTGATCCAGTTTCTCTAGATGCTTTATTGGGAGACGTAGCGGCGGGAGATCCAGCAGTGGGAGATCCAGCGCTAGGCACGGAAAATGCCACCGCAGACACTTCCAGCCAGCCCAATCCAGCATCGCTAACGGTTAACCCAACGTTTGCTACATCGACACCCCCTGAGCCACGATCGCTCACACCTAGCCATCTTGCCCACTGGCGTGAAGAGCTAGAGCATGCGATCGTGGCTGAACTTAAAGCAACGTCCCATGCAGCAAATCGGCTGTTGCAGCAAGCCCAAATTTTGCCCCAAACGCTGCCTGAACCCGTCTTGGAAGCCGCAACCAAAGCTGAGGGTTCGGAAGCAAGAGCAGGCGCTCCCAACTTGTTGAATTTGCTGGTAGAAACGAGTAGCAATGCAGCAGAAACCGAATCAGCGGAGGAATCTAACGGAAATGCTCTCATGCATATCGTTGCCATTTACTTACGCCTTGCCGAAATTGAGTTTGCTGATCCGGCTGTTGCGGCAGCTCGTAGCAAAATTCGCAGCTTGTTTGCCCGATTGAAAGCTCTGGGGCGAGACTATCAGAAAAAACGGCACGAACAGTCGATCGCCGAAGCACAGGCTGCATGGCGATCGAGCTGGACAGAAGAGTGAGGAAAAGGGGAGTTGGGAATCGGGAGTAGGGAGTAGGAGATGAGTGATTTAGAGCAAAAGCCAACGGCTTCAGATATGCCGACACCCGATACCCGACACCCCACACCCCACACCCCAGATTGGATTCGCCTGCAAAAAGCCCTTTCCTATGAAGCCGAAAACGGTTTCGACGATGTAGAAGGCAAAAAGCATCGCTTTAGCGTGTTTCTTAGCATGACCTTGAGTGAGTTGCCCGCTGGTTTGCCTGCGATCGACCAGCATCGCTGGCAAGAATTGGGTAAGCAATTCACCACCTACTCTGAGTTGTCTTTCGCGCAACGTCAGCATCTCGTTGCCGATACACGGCGGTTTTTGCATCAGATACGCCAAACGCGGGAAGAGAAAAGTCAAGAGTCAGCGGCATTAAAATCTGTTACGTCTTCTGACAAACACCCCAAGACTGCTTCACTGACCCAAAACTCGAAACTCGAAACTCAAAACTCAAAACTCTCCCTTGATCAAGCCGTCACGTATTTGCCGGGAATTGGCCCCAAGAACGCAGAGAAGTTAGCCAGGCTAGGGCTGTTCACGGTGCGGGATATGCTGTTCTACTATCCGCGTGACCACATTGACTATGCGCGTCAGGTCAACATTCGCGATTTAAAGGAGGGCGAAACGGTGACGCTGCTGGGCACAGTGAAGCGCTGCACCTGCTTTTCCAGTCCTCGTAACCCCAAGCTAACGATTTTAGAATTGCTTGTTCGCGATCACACGGGACAGATCAAGCTCGGTCGCTTTTTTGCAGGCAGTCGCTATAGTAGTCGAGGCTGGCAGGAGCAGCAGAAGCGACAATACCCACCTGGTGCCACGATCGCCGCCTCTGGTCTGGTCAAAAAAAGCAAATTTGGCATGACGCTGGATGCTCCCGATATCGAGGTGTTGCAGCATTCTGGCGATGCGATCGACTCCCTTACGGTGGGACGTGTCGTGCCCATTTATCCACTGACCGAAGGCGTAGATGCCGCGCTGGTACGCCGAGCCGTAATCGCCGCACTTCCTGCAGTCAAGCAAATCCAGGAAGCCTTGCCAGAGAACCTGCGCGAACAGTATGGCCTGGTGGGGATTCAGGACGCGATCGCCCATATCCACTTTCCGCCCGATGGCGCTGCGTTAGATACGGCTCGTCGTCGTCTGGTGTTTGACGAATTCTTTTACCTGCAACTGGGCTTACTCAAGCGTCGTCAGAGCCAACGCCAGATTCAAGCCAGCGCAGTGATGGCTCCCACAGGCACACTGATCGATCAGTTCTACGACATCCTGCCCTTTGCCATGACGAATGCCCAACAGCGCGTTATCAACGACATTCTCAACGATTTGCAAAAGCCGTCACCGATGAATCGGCTCGTCCAAGGCGATGTCGGCTCTGGGAAGACAGTCGTGGCAGTAGTTGCCTTACTCGCCGCCATTCAATCGGGCTACCAAACGGCGATGATGGCACCTACAGAAGTATTAGCAGAACAACATTATCGCAAGCTCGTCGGTTGGTTTAACCTGTTGCATCTCCCCGTTGAACTACTGACAGGTTCTACAAAAGCCGCCAAACGACGCGAAATTCACGCGCAGCTAGAAACCGGAGCGTTGCCTTTGCTAGTCGGCACCCACGCACTAATTCAGGACACCGTGAACTTTCAGCGGTTGGGACTGGTGGCGATCGACGAACAGCACCGCTTTGGTGTCCAGCAGCGGGCACGGCTCCAGCAAAAGGGCGAACATCCCCATGTGCTGACGATGACGGCAACCCCCATTCCTCGCACGCTAGCGCTGACCCTGCACGGCGACCTGGATGTCAGTCAGATTGACGAACTGCCACCCGGACGGAAGGTCATTCAAACGACCGTACTCACTGGGAAAGAACGAATGCAGGCATATGACCTGATTCGCCGCGAAATCGCTCAGGGACGGCAGGTGTACATAGTCTTGCCCCTTGTAGAAGAGTCAGAAAAGCTCGATTTGAAGTCGGCGATCGACGAACACCACGCCCTGCAAGAAAGCGTCTTCCCCGAATTTCAGGTGGGTCTGCTGCACGGACGCATGACCTCCGCCGAAAAAGACGATGCTATCACCCGCTTCCGCGATAACGAAACGCAAATTCTCGTCTCCACCACCGTGGTAGAAGTCGGTGTCGATGTCCCTAACGCCACAGTGATGCTGATTGAACACGCCGATCGCTTCGGTCTTTCCCAACTTCATCAACTACGAGGACGAGTCGGACGCGGTGGCTCTCAGTCCTTCTGCCTACTCATGAGCAGTTCCAAAACCGAAACCGCACGACAACGGCTAAAGGTGCTGGAACAATCCCAGGATGGCTTCTTCATCTCCGAAATGGATATGCGCTTTCGCGGCCCCGGTGAAGTGTTGGGCACCCGTCAGTCAGGCTTACCCGACTTTGCGCTAGCAAGTTTGGTCGAAGATCAAGACGTGCTGGAACTTGCACGACAGGCCGCCGAAAAAGTGATGGCAAAAGACGAAACCCTGAGCCGCTGGACACTCTTGCAGCAAGAGCTAGACTACCGCTACCGTCGCTTAATGGGTGGTGCAATTTTAACGTGACACCGACCCACTTGAAATTACAGGAGGGTAAGAATGGCTCAGTTTCAGCCAGTACAATGATAGACCTGTTGGGATATAAGGGATAATAAGCAGCAGTTGCCGGGTACTGTACCGATGCTAAATCTAGAGCGCATCCTCCAGAATAACCGCATGATGCGAGCCATGACAGGACTCAACCGTAAAGCCTTTGAAGAACTAGTGCCCAGTTTTAGCGAAGCTTATCGGCAAAGTCAAATCAAACCAGAAGTAAAGCGCAAACGCGCACCTGGCGGGGGACGCAAAGCGACCTTAGGAACGACTCAAGACAAACTGTTTTACATTTTGCTGTACTGCAAGTGCTATTGCACCTTCGACTTGATGAGTGTGTTGTTTGGCTTTGACCGCTCCTGCGCTTGGGACTGGGTGCATGGACTGTTGCCCTGAGAGCAGGCTTTGGGGTACAAACAGGCGTTGCCAGAACGCTTTCCCGACATTGAAGAAGTCATCCTAGATGGCACAGAACGTCCAGTCCAACGCCCCAAAGACTCAGAGAAACAGCATGAGCATTACTCTGGTAAGAAGAAACGGCATACCTGCAAGCACATGACGGGGAGTACGCGAAAAAAGCGGGTGATCCTGCTGCCGAACGCTAAAGCAGGCAAAATCCACGACAAACGGCAGTTGGATGAAGAGGATTTAGTGGGTCACATCCCCGATGCGGTGGCTGTGGAAGGAGATTTAGGCTTTCAAGGATTACAAAATGAGTTTGACAACATTCATTTTCCCCATAAAAAGCCCAGAGGCAAAGAACTGAGCGACCAGCAAAAGCAAGAAAATCGAGCATTTAGTCGTCAACGAGTCAAGTGTGAACATGCCCATGCAGGCATCAAGCGGTATCGGTCGGTAACGGATGTTTATCGCAATCGTGTGCCTGATTTCGATGACCGCTTGATGTTCAATGCAGCAGGCTTGTGGAACTTTTACTTGGAGGCAGCCTAGGGGAGAGATGAAGTGGGAAAACCCTATTTCCACTACCAGATCTATTCCTCAACAAATCTCTTATTTAATCCACGATCCTTAGCTAAAGATGCCCGAAAGAATCGCTGAATCGCTACTTTCTGTTTGGAACCAGAAAAGATACGTACAAACGATAAAAAAGGGTTCAATGAGCTTATTGAACCCTAACAATTAAATTAAGTTCTGGAAACGGGTAAAATACCCGATAGACTGACAAAACGCCTGCAATCCCAACACCTCGTCGGTTGGGTAAGCTGTTCTGGCGTACCAGAAAGCGTTAGTGTCGCTCAGCAGGAGTAAGCTCGGCGTTGGGTTTCATGCTGCTTAACCCAACCCGCAACAAACGATCTGTCAGTCTATCAGGGTAAAGTACTCAAGCTTTGGGCTGAAACGCCGAAGAAATTGAGAAACCGCCGACTCACTAGAAAGTTTGGTAGTTTCTAGACGGCAACAGCCTGAGAGTACTCCTTCAAGCGCTCATCCTTTTGCTGCCATGCCTGCCCATCCAGCGCCATCTGTTCGATCAGGCTAGCGAGCCGCAGTGCTTTGAGTGCCTGCTCGCCGCCAACTGATGGCTGATTACCACCTCGCACACAGCCCACAAAATGCTCCAGTTCGGCATTGAGTGGTTCAATGTTGCTGGTGTAGACCTTTTCGATCAGGCCATCCTGCCGATAGAGTACCTGCCCATGATCGGTCATGCAGTTGGACGTGGTGCGGCGATGAATCAAGATTTCATTGTTCAGGAAATCTGCCTCAGTCAGCGAATTCTTACAATGAGCCGCAATGCGTCTAATTTTGCGATGGGTCACTTTGCTAGAGGTTAACGTTGCCACAATGCCATTTGCAAAGCCCAGCGTTGCGGTCACGTAGTCTAAGAAGCCGGAATCGGAAGCGCGGCTGCCGCTAGCGGTGAGCTTAACAACAGGTGACGCAGCTAGCTCCAGCAGCAGATCAATATCGTGGATCATCAGATCCAGAACGACAGACACGTCATTCGCACGATCGGAGTAGGGACTCATCCGATGTGCTTCTAAGGCCAGCAGTTCCTCGCCCTTCAAAATTTTATTCAGCTCTTGAAACGCTGGATTGAAGCGCTCGATATGTCCAACTTGCAGAATGCATTGTGATGCTGCCGCTGCGTTCACCAAAGATTCGGCTTCGGCAATGCTGGCCGCGATCGGCTTTTCAATCAACACATGAATGCCTGCTTGAAGGCACGTCATACCTACCTGATGATGCAGCCGCGTCGGTACAGCGACACAAACGGCATCAACGTGTAGCAACAAATCGCGATAGTCTTCAAAAAAGCGAACTCGATACTTACTAGCCGTATCAATGCCGCGCTCGACATTGACATCAGACACACCCACCAGCTCAACGTCTTTCAACATACTCAGAACGCGAGTATGATGTTGACCCATGTTACCAACCCCGATCACACCAACCCGAATCGGTTCGGGGTGATTTCGCTGTAACTGAGCGCTTGTAAGATGAGCGCTTGCGGCCTGTGCGCCCGTAAAACCCGACGAAATGCTATTTTGCATTTCTATTAATCTCCTCCACCACCGAGAATCTGACCAACTAATGCAATAGAGCTACGTTAGCCATCCAGATGGTAACATGGCATCTCTGTTTGTGAAGAATTTCAAAGCTATGACAAAGTTCCCAAAGCATTCATACTTTTTGGAAAACAGCCTTTGAACCAATATTTCGTGTCTGATACTTTTTAAGATTTTGCACATCCTCGGATAAATGGCTGAGGAATGCTAAAAATAGGGAACTCTTTTGACATCATCGCTTTGTGTCCTTTGATACTTTTGGGCTCTGATGAAACGCTTCTCCCCCTCATTTAATGATCAGTTGCTTCGGCGCTACGGTGCGGTAGGAGCACTGGGTCTGTTGCTGTTGGGCGCTGGACTAGCACTCAAACCAGCGCTGCGATCGAATGCTGATATCCCTCAAGTATTGGCCGGCGGTGATCGCGAACAAAGTCAGGCAAGTGTTGCCTTTAGAGTGCAGCAACGGCAAGAACAACAGCGCCAAATTTTGCCTGAAAATTTTGATCTCAATCGTTATCCTGTTACGAACAAAACCGAAAAATACTGGCGCAATTTGCTGTGGACAACTGCCGTGGTGCAACCCCAGGAGACGTTTGTTGCCGATACGATCGAGCGGGTGTTGGCAATGACGCTCAATCCTGGTTTATCGGATGCGCAAAAACGAACGATTGACGCAGCGGCACGGGTAGGAACGCAACTGTATCTAAGCAATCCCAACCGCTATGCCAGCATTGGTGAGCAGTTTCGCCAAACGATCGATCGCAGCCCTGACCCTGAATGGGTCGCAATGGCGCTCTCTGGACTTGCTAAAGGCGGTCTGGAGCCAGAGCAAATTCAACCACTCGTAGGGCGGATCAAGGCCCGGTTTCCCAATTGGTCAGCCAATATCTCTCTGCAAACCACCCTGCGCGAAATGGCTGAGTTGATTTCGCCCAGCCCGGTACCCCCCCTGAGAGATTTGCTCACCTGGACGATCGCCCCTAATCAACTGCAAATGTACGTCCTGTGTCAGCAAAATCGAGATGTGCTCTGCCAGACGGTGCTGAAAGATCGCAAGGGCGGATTCGTGCGGCAGCAGAACGGGCAGCTTTGGTCGGTGCCGCTGCTCTTGCGATCGATTCACGGCCTCAGTTGGAATTTCATTCGGGGCGAAACGCCTCAAGGGATTTTTCGCATCGAAGGCGAAGTGCCCCAGCCCGATGATGAATTTTTCAGAGCATACGGTCAGTTCGCGCTGGTGAATCTGTTCGTCCCATTTGAGTCGGGTGCGAAACAGTTTTTACCCGGAAAGTCGGGACCTTTTAGAGGCAGCCTGGCAGATTACAAACGCCTGCTACCGCCCTCCTGGCGCAGTCATTGGCCGCTTCAGGAAAGCTTCTGGGCTGGTAAAGCTGGACGATCGTTCTTTCGCATTCATGGCACGGGTGAGTCACCAGACTTTTTCAGCGGCAAAGACAAAAATCCTGATATCTACAACTGGAATCCCACGATCGGCTGTCTGTCGGCACTGGAACTCTACAACGAACAAGGGCAACTCGTGCAGGCAGATATGCCCAAAATTCTCAATGCACTAGAAATGGTCGGTGGTAAGAAATTCACAGGCTACCTCGTTGTCGTGGATCTGCCGGGTAACGCCAGCAAACCGATCGCATTAGATGCTATTGAAGCTGCCTTGCGTAACGGTAAACTCTCGGTTAGTCCGAAACGGCAGATATCGCTCCATCAAATGCAAGCGCACTCAGTGACCCCTCTTGCAAACATTCCGGTTCGACAGCCAGAGGCCTCTAATTCCAAGCCGACACTAGCCAAAGCTGCTGTTCAACCAACGCCGATCGCATCGATTGACCTTACCAAAGCTGATCGCATGTCTGCTCCGGAGCCAGAAATGTCGATCACGTCGCCACCTGCTCAGCCAGAGATTAATCCGACGACAAGACCCTTGCCGATCGGGTATTAGGGTAGAGGGTAGAAGGCAAAAGGTCGAAGGTCGAAGGTTGAAGGCAGAAGAAGTTTCTGGTTGTAAAGCCCTAGAGCCTTTCAGGCATACAAGAAAGGGTCCTTCATCCCACAGCTTCCCCTCGCCGTATAATGAGTCTTCTAGTTTTTTGCATGAAGGTGACTCATTGGCAATATCTGTAGAGGCGCTTGCGGTTGACGCGGGTGATTGGTGGGGGTTGACCTGGCGTTTGCTGTTAGCGTCGCTGTTGGGCGGGGCAATCGGCTTAAATCGGCAAATGGCTGGTAAAGCGGGTGGCTTGAGAACGCATATGCTGGTGAGTTTGGGGGCGGCGCTGTTTGTCGTGATTAATACGATCGGCGGTACAGCTCACCCCGATGCGGTCAGCCGTTCGGTTCAAGGTGTGGCAACAGGTATTGGCTTTTTAGGTGCGGGCGAGATTGTGCATCAGTCGCGTGCGAAGTCAGGCAAATCAGAAGTAAAAGGCTTAACATCTGCCGCCGCTATCTGGGTAACAGCCGCGTTGGGGATGGTTGCCAGCGTTGGGTATTGGCAAGCTAGCTTAGTTGGAACACTAATGGCACTGCTAACGTTAAGTGGAGCAAAGTGGCTTGAACAATTTGTGCCTGTGCCTCATGAGAAGAAAAGAGGGGAGAGGGGAGAGGAGTGAGGGGAGAGCTTTGAGTTGAAGTACTGGACTCAGAATTTTCTGCCTCTCCACGTCTCTGCGTCTCTGCGGTTGCCCCCTTTGCCTCCCCCGCTCCCCGCTTCCCCTGCTCCCTCCTCTACCTTCTCCTTCTAAACGCTGCCAATGCTTCGCAAGCCGCTTCCCTGGAACAACTCCGGTCACTTGACGATCGCTCCCGTATGGATCGATCGTCTGTGGCTACTTGGACTTCTGTTAGCAGCAGGTGTGTTGTTTGGCTTGAATCTGGGCACGTTGCCGCTGCGAGACTGGGATGAGGGAACAGTGGCACAAGTGGCGCGGGATATTTGGCGATCGTCACCCGGTTCATGGGTCTGGTTGCATCCCACGATCGCGGGCGAACCGTATCTCAACAAGCCGCCTTTGATGCACTGGTTGATGGCGCTAGCGTTTCGTCTAGGGGGTGTGAATGAGTGGATGGCGCGTCTGCCTGGAGCAACCCTGACTGCGCTCTCGGTGCCGTTGCTTTATAGCATTGGTCGAGAACTCTTTGCTCGTCGTTCACCCGCCATTTTTGCGGCATTGGTCTACCTGACGCTGCTGCCCGTCGTGCGACATGGACGGTTGGCAATGCTGGATGGAACGGTGCTGTGCTTTTTTCTGCTGCTGGTCTTTTGTCTGCTGCGATCGCGACGAGATTTGCGTTGGGGGCTGGGGGTTGGGTTGTCGTTTGGGCTGCTTTGCCTGACGAAAGGGATTGTAGCGCTACTGCTGGGCGCGATCGCGATCGCTTTTATCGCATGGGATACGCCTCGGTTACTCACGTCTACTTATGTCTGGCTGGGGGTACTGCTGGGCAGTGCGCCAGTCATTGCCTGGTACTGGGCGCAATGGCTGCACTACGGTCAGCAGTTCTTGAGTACGAGCGTGTTGGGTCAATCGCTCGATCGGGTGGTGGTTTCCGTCGAAGGCAATCGGGGCGCACCCTGGTACTACCTGCTCGAAATTGCAAAATACAGCCTCCCCTGGCTGCTGTTTTTTCCCCAGGGCTTTCGGTTGGCGTGGGAACATCGGAGTTTAAGCTGGGCAAAGCTGACGCTGGTGTGGGTGGCTGGCTATCTGCTCGTGATTTCGCTGATGAGTACAAAATTGCCCTGGTATGTGCTGCCAGCCTATCCTGCCCTGGCGCTGATTATTGGAGTCTATTTTGCTGAGCTTTGGCACCCTTCAGATCTGGTTGGGTTACGTCACGATCGCCCCCGCTATCCGATCGCCTGGACTGGGCTGCTGGGTCTGGTGGCGATCGCAGGCTGGATCGGCAGTGTCTATTTCAGTTCCGCTGGGCCTGATTCTCAAGCTGGTTTACCCGTCATTCTTGGAGCAATCGCCCTCACGCTTACCGTAGCGATCGTGCTGCTCTGGCAACATGATTCGCAGTTTCTCCTGGTGCTGCTATGGGGCATGTATGTTTCATTGGTGCTTTTTGTAGCATCCCCCTATTGGATCTGGGAGTTAGATGAGTCTTATCCAGTCAAGCCTGTTGCCGCTCTTGTGCGCCAATACACGCCACCGGATGCCAGTGTTTGGATACTCTATCCTTACAGTCGTCCCTCGCTCAACTTTTATAGCGATCGACGCATCAAGCAAACGGCGACCGAAGCAGCGATCGCATCCTACTGGCAGGAAGAGCCTCACCCCTATATTCTGGTAGAAAAAGCAGCCTTGGCCCACCTTGCCTTGCCGTCTGCCCAACCATTAGGAAGCGCCGAAGGTTTGGTTTTGCTGACGCGTGGAAAAACACAGTCGGTATAAAGCCACCTGTGCCCATTTCCCGCTACAGTGAGTCTGAACAACGCAAGATGTTGAACTGAAGAACCGCATGGGTGTGAAATTTGCGCGTGTCATGCAGCCGTTACAGCGCTACAGAAAAAGGTATCCAGCGCTGGTCAAGACGCTTCCCTGGCTCTGGCTACTGGCGATCGCGGCGATCGCGGCGATTACACTCATCTGGCATGTTGGCAGCATTGGCCTGATTGACGAAACTGAACCCCTGTTTGTCGAGGCCTCACGTCAAATGTGGGTGACAGGCGACTGGGTGACTCCTGCCTTTGATGGCGACCCACGCTTTGACAAACCGCCCCTCATCTACTGGTTGATGGTCATCGCGTTTCAAGTCTTTGGCATCAATGAGTTTGCTGCACGTCTGCCATCGGTTCTTGCAGCCATTGCGATCGTTCTTTTTGGCTTTTACATACTCCAACGGCATGGGGTAGAAGGGATGGAACAAGAGGCAGAAGGCAGAGAGCAGGGGGTAGAAGGAGCAGGGGAAGCAGGGGAAGCAGACAGGGGCACCGCAGAGACGCAGAGACGTGGAGAGGTAGAAAATTCTGAGTCCAATACTTCAACTCAAAACTCAAAACTCAAAACTCAAAACTCAAAACTCTCACCCCTCACCCCTCACCCCTCACTCCTCACCCCCTGGCTTGGCGCAACCATGCTGCTTCTCAACCCCAACACCTTCTTTTGGGGGCGCACGGGCTATTCGGATATGCTACTGACGGCGTGTGTCGGTGGGACGCTGTTCACGTTTTTTCTGGGGTACGCTCAGCCCGATCGCCCGGTGAGTCAGAAGCGCTGGTATTTTGCGTTTTATGGTCTGATGGCGCTGGCAGTGCTGACAAAAGGGCCGATCGGCATTATCCTCCCTGGACTGATTATTGGCTGCTTTTTGCTGTACGTTGGCAACGCTAGGGCTGTGCTGCGGGAAATGCGGTTACTGCGGGGCACGTTGGTGGTGCTGGTGATCGCGCTGCCCTGGTATGTGCTAGTGACGCTGGCAAATGGCGAGGCGTTTATTAACTCATTCTTTGGCTATCACAACTTTGAACGGTTCACACAGGTCGTCAATCGCCATGCAGGGCCGTGGTACTTTCACATCGTGGTCATCTTGGTAGGGTTTTTGCCCTGGGCGGCGTATCTGCCAGCCGCGATCGCTCACGTCAAACCGTTGCAACGCCGCTATTGGCAAGCACAGCCCCGCTTTCAGCAGCTTGGTTTGTTTGCGCTGTTCTGGTTTGTCGTGATTCTGGGCTTTTTTACGATCGCCACAACCAAGTACTTCAGCTACACATTACCGTTGATGCCTGCTGCGTCCATTCTGGTAGCGCTGCTGTGGACGGACTACATCACAAAAGCAGAGATTCGTAGACAACCAGGATTCCTGCTCAGCGGCGCTTTCAATCTTGTGCTTCTAATCGTATTGACAGTAGTGAGCGTGTATTGCCCCCACTGGTTGGGCAATGATCCCTGGATGCCAAATTTGGGGTTGCAGATACAGCAGGCACAGTTGCCCATTGTGGGAGGTGTGATTTGGGGTGCAACGACGATCGCGGCGATCGGGCTATGGCTGTGGCGTAGTCGCTGGCTGTGGTTGGCGAATATGCTGGGCTTTCTGGCGTTTCTTATTCTCGTGATTCACCCGATGGTGTTGATTGCCGATGTCGAGCGTCAACTCCCGTTGCGGCAACTCGCCGAGGTCGTGGTGCAAATGAAGCAACCTACTGAAGATCTGCTGATGTTGGGCTTTAAGAAGCCGAGTTTGGTGTTTTATACACGCCAACATGTGACCTATCTCAATCAGCCTGTGAAGGTGACGAGTTACCTTCAATCGCAGCCGGG
Organism: Stenomitos rutilans; assembly: GCF_059505485.1. Taxonomy (NCBI): domain Bacteria; kingdom Bacillati; phylum Cyanobacteriota; class Cyanophyceae; order Leptolyngbyales; family Leptolyngbyaceae; genus Stenomitos; species Stenomitos rutilans. The sequence goes on along the minus strand of NZ_JCACKR010000091.1, from coordinate 28,302 downwards.
CGATCGAACGGGCGCGCTGATCATTGCTGGAACTAAACCGTTACAGGAATCTGGTTTACAGCCTGATCAATATCAGGAAATCAGCCGCTCTGGCGTTTACCGCCTGATACGAGTGGCTACGTTGCACGCACCCAAGTAAAACCATGACTGTTCCCATGCCTTCGTCCCTTCCCCTGCCACCGCCTCTGTCGCCGGGGTTGGCCTTAACAGCGCTTGCACCGATGCAGGATGTGACCGATGTGCGGTTTATGAGCGTGATTGCTCACTATGGCAGTCCCGATTATTTTTTTACAGAGTATTTTCGCGTTTACCCCAGTTCGGGCTTGCATAAACACATTCTGCGATCGATTACCGAGAACGCCACCGATCGCCCTGTGTTTGCCCAGTTGATTGGCGAGAGCATTCCTGACCTGATCCGCATTGCGCGTGAGTTGAGCCAGTACCCGATCGCCGGGATTGACCTGAACCTGGGCTGTCCGGCTCCCAGAATCTACCGCAAAAATGTGGGCGGTGGGCTGCTGCGCGATCCAGACAAGATTGATGCCATGCTGGGCGCACTGCGAGAAGCTGTAGACGGACGGTTGACGGTGAAAATGCGCGTCGGGTTTGAGGATACCGCCCACTTCGATCGCATTCTTGGCCTCATCAATCACCACCACATCGATTTATTAAGCTTGCATGGACGTACCGTGCGGGAAATGTATCACAGTGCTGTGCATTACGACCTGATCGCCCATGCCGTGCAGCGGGTGCAGTGTCCTGTGTTCGCCAATGGCAATGTGACTTCTGCGATCGCGGGAGGGACGGTTCTTGCTCAAACGGGTGCCGCTGGCGTCATGATTGGTCGTGCTGCCATCCGTAACCCCTGGATTTTTCAGCAAACCCGCCAATTTTTGAGTAGTCAGCCTGTTTCGGTCATCACGCTGGCAGATGTACATGGCTACATCGATCGCTTACGAGTCACGATGTATGTCCCAGCGATACCAGAACGCGCACGGGTTAACCACATGAAGATGTATCTCAACTACATCGGGCAGGGAGTGGATGCCGCTGGTGCCTTCTTGAGTGAGATGCGCCACGCTCGCACAGAAGCGGAACTGTATGACACCTGCGATCGCCACTTGCTCAGTGACCCCAACCGCGCATTTGCGTCAGAACCATATCCTGGACTGGCGGCACGTCCTAATCGAGAAAGAGATCGGGCATTGGTGGTTGGATGAGGAAAGGCAGAACTGAAGTTTAGACTAACGGCAGGGGAAATAGCTCAACCCTTTGCAGCGGTTGAGTGCTTTAAGAGACCTTCAGGAAGTAAAAGAATAGACTTGTTGCCCTGCACTCGCGGTCGTCCAGTGCCAGCATCAAGCGGCGGTGCACCATACAGCACTCGCTTGGCGCGTAAGCGAATCCACTGATCGCAGGCAATGTCAGCGGTTTGTTTGCGCAACGGGGCACACCGCTACTCCGCATCCCACAGCGATAACGGACGAGAGGGGAGTTTCTGACACACCTGACGTCATTGATTGGCTGCCTTCGCTACCGACGTCGCTGCATCGGCAACTCGCGACCTTGCTGGCCTCAAGGCGGTACGCCAAAACCCTCCCAAGCTCGACTGCTCGCCGTCCCCATTCGTCTTGACAGGAACAGTTTTGTCTTAACTTGTGAGGAATGCCCTCTGCCTTCTACCTTCGCAAGCCACTCTCCGTTACTCAAGAACAGCGATACCGACTCTCAGCACGGTAAACTGGTGAAATTGAGAGCTGTCTGGCGTTAGGTTTGGGAGTTATGGCAACGTTTTTGCTTGAAGTTGGGACAGAGGAATTGCCCGCAAGCTTTGTGGATGAAGCGCTGGCGCAGTGGCGATCGCGCATTCCCCAAACCCTGAAGGAGCGCTACTTAGACCCAACGGCGATCGAGGTTTATGGTACCCCACGACGCTTAGCCTTATTGCTGAAAGACTTACCGCTGCAACAGCCCGATCAGCAAGAGGAGGTAAAGGGGCCACCGGCTCAAGCAGCCTTCAAAGACGGTCAGCCAACCAAAGCCGCTGAAGGCTTCGCGCAAAAACAAGGCGTGGCGCTTGCCGATCTGGAGGTGCGTCCCACTGAGAAAGGCGAGTTTGTGTTTGTTCGCAAAACGATCGTCGGGCAGCCGACCGCTAGCCTGCTGCAACAGCTTGTGCCTGAGTGGATTACGGGACTTCAGGGCAAACGTTTTATGACCTGGGGTGATGGCGATTTACGGTTCTCGCGTCCGATTCGTTGGCTGGTCGCGCTATTGGATGATGCGGTTTTACCAATTACGCTGGTGAGCGGATCGGAAACCTGTACCAGCGATCGCCACTCCTGGGGACATCGCGTCCTCCATCCCCAACCGATCGCCCTTCCGCACGCCGAAGCTTACGCCAGAACCCTGGAGTCGGCGTTTGTGATAGTTGATCCAGCGCCACGACAGGAAGCCATTCAGGCGCAAATACACGCGGCAGCGGCTCACATTGGCGGGACGGCGGTAATATCACCAGGACTGCTGCGTGAAGTGACGAATCTGGTGGAGTGGCCTACCGCTGTCGTAGGCAAGTTTGAACCAGCCTTTCTGGAACTACCCTCCGAAGTCATTGTGACTGAGATGGAAAGCCATCAGCGTTACTTTCCTGCCCTCAAGCAAGGCACAACGAACGAACTGCTGCCCTATTTCATCACCATTTCTAATGGCGCTCCAGCAAAAGCGACCCTCATTGCAGCGGGAAATGAACGGGTGATTCGGGCACGTCTGTCGGATGGCAAATTCTTTTTTGATGCCGATCGCGCCGCACCTCTCGAAAGCTACCTGCCGAAGCTTGATACCGTCACCTTCCAGGAAAGCCTGGGATCAGTCCGTGCCAAGGTCGATCGCATCTGTACCAATGCGGCTTTGATTGCAGAACAGCTTCACGTCGAGAACAACAAAGACATTCCACGGGCGGCCCTGCTGTGTAAGGCCGATCTGGTGACCCAAATGGTGGGCGAATTTCCTGAATTGCAAGGCGTAATGGGTCAAAAATACGCACTTGCCAGTGGCGAAGCGGAGGCTGTTGCCACCGCTATTTTTGAGCATTATTTACCCAAAGGTGCAGGAGACAGTCTGCCGCAATCATTAGCGGGACAGGTGATCGGGCTAGCCGATCGGCTCGATACGCTCGTCAGCATTTTTGGATTGGGGCTGCTGCCCACAGGCTCTTCTGACCCCTTCGCCCTTCGTCGTGCGGCTACAGCGATCGTCCACATCATCTGGTCTGCAAACCTGCCGCTAGATGTTTACGCGCTGCTACAGCAAACAACCGATCGCTTTACTACATCTTTCGCTACCGTTGCCAAATTGAATCGGGAAACCTTGCTGCAACAGTTGCAAGACTTTATGCTTCAGCGTCTTCGTACCCTGCTGCAAGAAGACCAGCAGGTTGATTACGATCTGGTGCATGCGGTACTCGGTGAAAACGACCCAGAGTATGCCGAACGGGCTTTGAAGAACGTGCTGGATGCGCGCGATCGTGCCCTATTCTTGCAAGCCCGCCGCAACGATGGCACCCTAGCAACCATCTATGAAGTGGTAAATCGCGCCTCACGTCTTGCAGCACAGGGCAATTTAGCCACCGATCGGCTTGATCCTGCCGCTGTTGTTGATCCTAAATTGTTCCAAAAAGACTCGGAACAGGCATTCTACGATGCCCTCAGCGAGTTGCACCGCTTGATGCAAGGGAAGTCAACGCAAGAACAGCCACACTACCAAAGGCTGGTTGATACCCTCAGCCTGATGACCCCGACCCTCAGTCGCTTCTTTGATGGTGCCGAAAGTGTATTGGTCATGGATCCCGATCCAGCCATTAAGCAAAATCGGCTCAACCTGTTAGGCGTGTTGCGTAACCATGCGCGAGTGCTGGCAGACTTTAGCGCGATCGTCAAAAGCTAGCGGCTTTAAAGCGGCTCATAGCCGTATCAACGCTAACGTTTTTGATCCGCTACCTTAATGCTTTCTTTCTTGAAGTTCAACTCTTCTCCCTGTAGGGTGACAAAGGAATTGGTTGATTGAGAGAAAATCATCACTGAGTGCAGGCTCAGTTGGTTGCCTGACGGTTAAAAAACTGTACTTTTGGAGAAAAAACATGGGTTGGCTACAACGAATTTTTGGGAAAGAAAAGCCCGCAGGTGCTCAAGTGAATCCAGCACCAGCACCAGCACCACCAGAAGTGCCAGAGGCAGAAAAGACGTCATCAGGGACGATCGCGCCTGAGCGAGTGGGCCTAAATGGTGAATACGATCAGAGTGGTTTGGCAAAGCGGGTAGCGCTCGCTTTTGATGAAGATCCCAGCCTGGATGACATTGAGACGCTGTGGGTCGCGCAGCTTGGCACAACCGTTGTGCTAAAGGGTAAAGTTCCCAGCCAGGATCTTCTTAACAAAGCCATTGAAATTGCTAGAACTGTGAATGGTGCTGCCGATGTCACAACCGCTGAAGTGAACGTAGGCTAGCCTGTCTTTTGACGTGACAGATCGGTCTCAGACTAAGGTGTAAGGTCTCAGACGAATGTAAAGCAGACATTGTGAAAAAGCAGTCAATCTTCCCGATCGGCTGCTTTTCACAGTTTAAGGACAGTTGCCACCCTTTTTCTCTCAACATTCAGCTAGATCATCTGTATTATAAAATGGACGCTACAGCCTTCGCTGCCGACCCGATCAATGGCAAAATCTCGCCCATTAGAAGAAGCACTGGCTGCACTGAACCAAATTACTGATCCCAGCTCTGAGGCGGCGATTGAAACTCTTCATCGGGTGCTGCATGGCAAGCAAGGATTGGCAATTGCTCAGGCCAGCCGTCTAATCCACAAAGCAGAACTACACACGCTGATCCCTGATCTGGTTGCGGCCTTTGAGCGATGTCTGATCAAGCCTGAAACAACCGATCCCAACTGCCACGCCAAAACGGCGATCGCAGATGCGCTGTACCATCTGGACTACCGGGAAGAAGCGCTTTTTCTCGCAGGCATTCGGCACGTGCAACTAGAGGCCGTATGGGGTGGTAAAGAAGATACGGCCCCAGCCTTACGCAGCGTGTGCGCACTGGGTCTAGTGCGCATGAATTATCCGCACGTGCTGAGCGAACTCGCCGATTTACTGGCTGATCCCAAAGCAGAAGCACGGATTGGTGCTGCACGCGCGATCGCCTACAGAAACCATTCAGACGCCGTACCGCTGCTGCGCTTGCGAGTGCAGGTTGGAGACGAACCGCAGGTGTTTTCAGAATACCTACTGGCACTACTCCAGTTAGCGCCAGTACAGTCGTTACCCTTGGTCATTCAGTTTCTTGACCCATCCAAGGAACTCTTCCCTCTTGACAGAGCCGCTGAGGTTGCCGAAATAACCGCACTGGCGCTTGGTGAATCACGTTTGACGGAAGCCTTTGAGCCACTGCATCGGTGGTGGAAGCGATCGCGCGATCCCGAATTGCGTCAAACGGGTTTATTGGCGATCGCGATGCTGCGGCAGGATGAACCGCTTGATTTCCTGTTTTCGCTGGTCGCTAAAGGAACAACCCAGGACGCAAAAGACGCGATCGCGGCCTTAAGTTTGTACCAACAGGAGGATGTCTTGTGGTCGCGTGTCCGTCACACTGTTGAGCAGCGTAATGACTGTAAGACGTTTAACTTCTAGCCTTTAACTCTGCATCTTGGCTACCGCTTCACTCCAGAGCACATCATCATGGTTGCAATGATGTATTCAGGCATACGTTAGAAGCGGCCATCGGCAAGCCATCTACTCTATCACTTGTTCTATTTTTACTCTGGGCCTCACAGATTCTGCAAACCTACTTGCGCGATCGAAACGCACACAGTATAGTTTAATAGTTCGAGAATCTTGAAATATTAAACTAAGGCTATTGAGGAAGACCAGACCTGTTGATAAGGACCAGCAAAGCGTACAGCGGCGTTTTGTCGCTTTTAGATAGAAGCGTTTTGTCGCTTTTAGCGAGACATTCTCTTCGTTCCTGGTTCCGCCATCTCCTGGTTTATATCTGTCATTTAGACGTTGGGCTGATGTATCGATAACGATTCAGCAATTTTGGAGTAAGTGTGCCATGAGTTCTGATCTCAATCTTTTTTCGCCCATTCAATTGGGGGCTTACACGTTGCCAAATCGCGTTGTGATGGCACCGTTGACCCGTAACCGTGCCAGTGAAGGGAATGTCCCGACTAAGTTAAATGCAACCTACTATGCACAACGGGCATCGGCAGGTTTGCTGATTACAGAAGCAACCCAGGTTACGCCCTACGGACAAGGCTATCCCGCTACTCCAGGTATTCATTCACCCGAACAGGTGGAAGGCTGGAAGTTAGTGACTAAAGCTGTTCACGCTCGTGGAGGACGCATTTTTCTGCAACTCTGGCACGTGGGACGCATTTCCCATCCATCCTTGCAACCGGATGGCGTGTTGCCTGTAGCACCCAGCGCGATCGCCCCAACGGACGGTGAAGCCACCACCTACGAAGGCCCCAAACCCTACGTCACGCCTCGTGCTTTGGAGACGAATGAGCTTCCGGGTATCGTTGAGCAATACCGTCAGGGTGCTGTCAATGCAATGACGGCTGGCTTTGACGGGGTGGAAGTGCATGGAGCGAATGGCTACCTGCTCGATCAGTTCTTGCGCGACGGTACAAACAAACGCACCGATGCCTATGGTGGCAGCATTGAAAATCGTGCCCGTTTGTTACTAGAAGTCACCGAAACTGTGGTTGGGGTATGGGGAGCTGATCGCGTGGGTGTTCGTCTTTCGCCCAGCGGTACCTTCAACAGCATGACGGACTCTGACCCTAAAGCCACGTTTGGGTATGCGATTGACGCCCTGAACCGTTTTGGGCTGGCCTATTTGCATCTGCTAGAACCCAGCGAAGCCGATGAACGTCACGGTGGCACCTCCATTCCCACGTCCTACTTCCGCCCCATTTACAAAGGCAATCTAATGGTCAACTGGGACTACGATCGCGACAAAGCCAACGCTGCGATCGCTAGTGGTGCGGCTAATTTGGTGTCCTTCGGCAAGCTGTTTATTGCCAACCCCGACTTACCGGAGCGCTTTCAGGCCAACGCCTCGCTTAATGAGCCTGACCCATCAACCTTCTATGGCGGCGACGAGAAGGGCTATATCGATTACCCTGCGCTTGAGCTTCAAGTTAGCTAGATGGGCAGTCGATGCTCAGAACAAGACGAAGTATTGGTTGAGAACACAAGGAGTCAGAAGCCAGAACATAACGCCCTTCTAACTCCTTTTGAGAACACAAGGAGTCAAGAGTCAGAAGCCAGAGTATAGCGCCCTTCTGGCTTCCCTCCTATCTTTCTGGAGACTCGATTATGGACTTGAAATTAGCTGATAAAACGGCATTAGTCAGCGGTTCTACAGGCGGTATTGGGTTTGCGATCGCCCAATCTCTGGCTCAGGAAGGCGCAACGGTCATCGTCAATGGTCGATCGCAGGAGCGCGTCAACCAGGCGATCGACAAAATCAAAGCCACGACACCAAACGCCAAAGTGTCAGGTGCTGCGCTGGATCTATCCACGCGTGAGGCTGCTGATCAGCTTTTTCAGCAAGTTTCGACGATCGATATTCTGGTGAATAACCTGGGGATTTACGAGCCAAAAGCCTTTGGTGACATTGCTGATGAGGACTGGCTCAATATCTTTGAAGCCAATGTGCTCAGCGGTATTCGTTTGAGCCGTCAGTATCTTCCCACCATGCTAGAGCGCAACTGGGGGCGGATTATCTTCATCTCCAGCGAATCAGCCGTGCAAATTCCGGTCGAGATGATCCACTACGGCATGACCAAAACAGCACAGCTTGCGATCGCCCGTGGTTTAGCCGAAATGACCGTTGGTACAGGCGTAACGGTCAACTCTGTGCTGCCTGGCCCCACCCGCTCTGAAGGCGTTGAGGATTTTGTCGAAAAGATGGCAGCTGATCGCGGCGTAGATACGGCCCAGGTCGAAAAAGAATTTTTTGAGTCGGTGCGTCCGTCTTCTTTGATTAAACGCTTCGCCACCTCTGAAGAAGTTGCTGCGCTGGTTACTTATGTTTCCAGTCCACTTTCATCAGCCACAAACGGTGCCGCACTGCGAGTCGATGGCGGCGTAGTGCGATCGATCCTCTAGCTTTCTGGCTCTAAACAGTCTTCACCTCAAGCGAACGTTCAGCTTTTAGGCCGTTTACGTGCTTCGTCATCTCATACCCTGATTGATCAAGGAGCCTTATGACTGCTACAACCTCACCATCACATCTCCTCACTGCGCCTCTCGATGTACCCAGCGCGATCGCCCAACGCCGTGCTATTAAAACTTTCAAACCGGACGCGATCGCGCCCGATCTGCTCAAACGCCTGGTCGAATTAACGGTGGCGGCACCCAGCAGCTACAACATTCAAGATTGGCGTATTGTGCTGGTGCAAGACACTGCACAGAAAGCGGCGTTATCTCAAGCGGCTTATGGTCAACAGCAAATCGTGCAAGCGCCCGTAACGGTTGTCTTTGCAGCAAGTGCGAATGCAGGACTGGGCGATCTGAACGCCATTTATGAAAAGGGTTTGCAAACAGGAGCCTGGACAGAAGGCACCGTCGAGTATTTCAAAAAGGCCATTCCTCAAGGTCAAACGGCTTTGGGAGACAAGCGGCGCGAATATGCGGTGAAAGATGCCATCATCGCCGCGACGCATTTGATGCTGGCTGCCGAAAGTTTGGGGCTTTCAACCTGCCCCATGAACGGTTGGGTGGAAGATCAGGTAAAAACGGTGATTGGTGCAGCGGGCAGCGATGATCTGGCGATCGCCCTGCTTGTGCCCGTTGGCTATGCCGAAGAACCGCGCAAAAACCCTGGTCGTCTGCCACTGAGTGCCAATGTCTTTGTTGATCGCATTGACCATCCCTACGTCGGTTAATTTCTTTTCCTTGTCACCGGAGGTTTTTCCATGTCCCAGCAAAATCCTAAAGTCTGGTTCATTACAGGTAGCTCCACTGGCTTTGGTCGATCGCTGACAGAAGCCGTTCTCAAGCATGGCGATCGTGTGGTCGCAACGGCCCGTAAACCAGAACAGCTTGACAGCTTGATTCATCAATACCCAACAACTGCCAAAGTGGTGCGTCTGGATGTAACCAAGCCGCAAGACGTGCGAGAGGCGATTAAAGCAGCGATCGACGCCTTTGGTCGCATTGATGTCGTCGTCAATAACGCAGGGTTTGCCTCTGTTGGGGCGATTGAGGAAGTGAGTGATGATACCGTTCGTCGCCAGTTTGAGACGAACCTCTTTGGAGCATTAGATGTGACACGGGCAGTATTGCCGACCCTACGGCAGCAAAGAAGCGGTCACATTCTCAATATCTCTTCTGTCGGCGGTCTCGTCTCCTTTGGGTCGCTTGGCATTTATTGCGCCACAAAATTTGCGCTAGAAGGCATTTCTGAAGCGCTGGCTAAAGAAGTTGCTCCGTTAGGCATTAAGGTGACGATCGTGGAACCAGGCGCTTTTCGTACTGAAATTAATGGGCAAGGGCTGGTAATAGCAGACACGCGCCTTGATGATTACGCTGACAGCACAGGTGGCATTCTCCAATGGCTTGAGAGCATGGACGGCAAGCAACCGGGCGATCCAGACAAAGCAGCGACGGCGATGATCCAGGTTGTTGAAAGTGACAATCCTCCACTTCGGTTGGCGTTAGGAGCCGATGCGGTAGACACGATCGCCGCCAAACTGGAATCAGTCAAAGCTGAACTTGATGCATGGAAGCAGGTCAGCCTTGATACTGCGTTTGAAGGGTCGGTTGTGAGTGCGATCGGCGGTTAGGTCAGAAATCAGAAGCCAGCAGTCAGGAGTCAGCATGAATGGCATGACAACTTACCGAGGGCAGTGCCATTGCGGTCAGGTGCAGTTTGAAGTGACGACCATGCTCGATCGGGGCGATCGCTGCAATTGTTCGTTCTGCTCTCGGCGTGGTGCCATCATGCATAGCGTTACTGCCGATCGCTTCAAGTTGCTGGCTGGTGAGGACTTGCTGACCTTGTATCAATTCCATACCCAAACCGCAAAACACTACTTCTGTAAGGTTTGCGGCATTTACACCTTTCATCGACCTCGCACTGCACCTGACAAATACCGCATCAATGTCGCCTGCCTCGAAAACGCAGATCTCACTTATATGACTGTTGGGCTAGTCAACGGTGCCGTCTACGACTGACCCACCCCATTCCTCATCTCTTCTAACTTACAACTCAAAACTTTTAACTCAAAACTCCCCCTTCCCCTACACCCCATCCCCCATGATTGACCTTTATTACTGGACGACACCCAACGGCCACAAAATTACGATCTTCTTAGAAGAAGTCGGCCTGCCTTACACGCTTATCCCTATCAACATTGGTGCAGGCGATCAGTTCAAACCCGAATTTCTCAAAATCGCACCGAACAATCGCATTCCCGCGATCGTCGATCACGAACCTGCAACAGGCAGCGAACCGCTTTCCCTGTTTGAGTCAGGCGCAATTTTGCTCTACCTGGCAGAAAAAACAGGCAAGCTGATTCCAGCCGACTTACATGAACGTGCCGAAGTCTTGCAATGGCTATTCTGGCAAATGGGCGGTTTGGGGCCAATGGCAGGGCAGAACCACCACTTCAGCCAGTATGCGCCCGAAAAGATTCCCTATGCAATTAATCGCTATGTCAATGAAACGGGGCGCTTGTATGCCGTGATGGACAAGCGCTTGAGCGATCGCGAGTTCTTGGCAGGTGAGTATTCGATCGCGGATATTGCGTCCTATCCCTGGATCGTGCCTCACGAGCGTCAGGGGCAATCGCTGGAAACCTTCCCCAACCTGAAGCGCTGGTTTGAAGCCATTCAGTCTCGCCCTGCAACCATTCGTGCCTATGCCAAAGCGGACGCGTTCAAAAACCAAGCAGTCAGTCCTGAACAGTCCCGCGACTTGCTCTTTAACCAGTCTGCTCAAACCATCCAGCGCTAGGAAAGCTTGCAAGCACGAAAGGTAGGATGGGAAAAAGTAGCCTCATCCTGCCTTTCAATCACGATTGCGCTAAGCATCGAGCAATCTTGGCCCCTCGTGGATGTTGGTCAGATAGTATTGACGGGCACGCCGTTGCTTGGCAACACGCCCAAGATATTGCAGAGGCCGACCGATCGCCTTTTGAAACGGTGACTGGCGCATCCACTGCTCATACCCTGCGGCAATTGGCCCCGCTAGCACATCCCGAAAGTACAGCGCGACGTTGTCTTCTGTAAACTCGGCGGCCCGTCGGAAGCCGTTTTCAACCATTGCAGTGTACAGTGCTGGATCATCCTGTAGCTTCTTGAGGGCCGCGATCGCCTGCTCTGGTCGAGTGACTTCAAAATAATCTAACTCGGATTGCCGTAATGCCTGATACGCAGGTTCAGGACTCATAATAGCGGGACAACCAGCAAACCAGGCATTGGTTAGCTTCAGCGCAGGCTTGAGGGTGCTGTCGTATTGGGTGATGTTGCGTACAGCAATCACCACATCAGCCGTTGTGTAGTTCCGCCAGCCATCAAAGCCCTCATCTTCGGAACTCAGCATGAGCTTAATGTTCATGTCGCTGAGAGCGCTTAGAAACTCTGGACTCTTAAAGCCTTCCGCCAAGTTGTAGCTGTTGCCTTTAAAGGTGAGGTTTTCAACCCGTGTACCACGTGCTGGATCGCGGGGTTGCAAATTTGGTTGGGGCCAGTGGGGCATAAAGTGGTGAGTCGAATCAACCACGCCGCGTTGATTTAACACAATGCATTGCGCACAAATTTCGGGGTGTGGGCGATCGTACTGCACAGTCACGACATAGCTGTTGTATGCGAAATCTGACAGGTGGATATAATCAAACGGCACAATACTGATACAGCCAGGAACCGGATCTGAGGCAAGGCGTACATTCAACCCCCGCTTCTTCAAATTCATGAATGTCTGGGCAGACCAGATGTCTTCTGAGATCACACACTGCTGATAAAGGGCACTGCTAATTGGCTGATCAGGGTTATTGATTAAATCTTGCCACTTCGCATCTTTGGTGATGAAATAAACCGGATGTGGCAGCAACGCTAATGGCTTTTGCTCATCGGTGAAGTAGGGATTCGTCTGATGCATGGACTCCAGTTGCGTCATAGGATTAAAGCTTTAACTATATTTCACCGATCAGATTGTTGTAGCCGTCTCTAGATGAAGAAAGTTTTTTGCGCGTCAGCTTCACTCAATTGAGAACGTTCACTGAGTGAGAGAAGGGACGTTGCATTTTGGTACCTGGATAAAAATGCTTGAACCAAAAAACCGAAGCACTGATCGGGGAGATACTTGAATATCAAATTACGAATGTTCAAAGAATAAAAGTATCGCTTCCTAAAGTATCTTGCGTCGATCAAGAAAGTTAAAATGCTGAGCGATTGTCTTCTCGAAATCTTTAAAGAATTGATCACAACAAATGATTCACTGCAAAGATCGTTCTTGTCTAGCAGGTAGCGCTGACTGAAGCTAGGAATTGAGGCTAGAGGATTGAGTTAGGATGTCTTTTTCTTAAAGCGAGAACCGCTCTTTTTTCAGCTTCACGCAGCCGATCGAGCGGCGGTGTAAAGCGAAACCGTCACCGTTTGCAAGCCATCAGGATGCTGCTGACAGGTTATGGTGCCACGCTGGACTTCAATGCGACGACAGCAAAGGATAATCTCCGTAGCAAAATCGCGATTACCTGCAGGCGCAAACCGTTGGGCTGTGATGCGAAGGTGAATGCGATCGTCTTGATGCTCAGCGCTCAGTACTACGGGCAAGCCAATATCAGAATATTTTGAACCTCTGGCTAAAAGATCAGTCAGCACGGCTTCAGTAAGGTCTTGGTCGGCTAAGGCCAAAGGCAATGGTATATCAATTTCGCAAATGAGGCAGGCAACACGTCCGTCTCTCGGCTCTAGAAGGTGGCGACTTACCGAGCCTAAAAGTGGCTCTAATGCCAGTGGTGCTAGCTTTACATCAACTTTACCAGCTTCTAACTTTTGCAGCAGCATGGTGTCTGCAATTAAATCGCAGAGGCCATGCACTTCGTTCTGGACGTTGGACAAGTGGTTATAGTAATCGGGTGATGCTTGAAGAGACTCGACCAACGGTCGCAAATGGCTCTCTAACGTGTCAAGCGATCGTCCCACTCGTCGCTCAAGCGAAGCAATGACCGTTTTTTGGGCTGTCAGGTACTTCTTCAGTTGCTCGTTTTCTGACTGCAACTGCTGGAGCGCGTTGGGCTGTGTTTTAGTGAGCGCGTGTGCTTGGGACATTGTGTCCAAAAAGTATGATTGCGTATAGTGATAGTTATAACCTGGTATTGTTAAGGATTGTAAAAAATTACCATTTTTCTACCGTTTTTCATGGCTGGTCTCTCAGGTTTGCTTGAGCATTTCGTCGCCACATCCAGGGCTTAATACGCCGTAGTGCGGAACCCGTCAAGCGTTGTTTATAAGCTTCGTCTGGGATGGCAGCAAGGTCTGCCAGGGTTGAGGTGACATTCCAGGGCTGCGGTTGAAAATCTGGCACATCAGTGGCTTGAGCAAAGCGTTGATTCCAGGGGCACACATCCTGGCAAATGTCGCAGCCTGCAACCCAACCTTGAAGGTGAGGCACGATCGTATCTGGTAAGGTTTCTGCCCGATTTTCGATCGTATGGTATGCAAGGCACCGATTAGCATCGACAATATGAGGTTGAGGAATGGCCCCTGTAGGGCAGGCATCCATACAGCGCGTACAGGTGCCGCAGTGAGCCGTATGGGGGCGATCTGGCTGGAGCGACAGGTTGGTCAAAACTTCGCCTAAAAACACCCACGAACCGTATTCTCGCGTGATCACGTTGCCGTTTTTAGCAAGCCAACCAATGCCTGCTTGCTGTGCCCAGACTTTATCCTGAACAGGCCCCGTATCTGCGTAGTAGCGAGCCTCTATGGATTCTCCTTGAGTACATATCCAGGTTGATAGTGCTTTCAGTTTTTTGTGTAGAACCTTGTGATAGTCGCGCCCCCAACCATAACGAGCAATTTTTGCCGTTGTGTTGCCATCAGGACGAGCGATCGAAGTGTAATAGTTCAACGCGACACAAATGACCGATCGCGCCTCTGGCATGACTTGCCGAATATCCTGCCGCTTGGGATTTTCCATCCAGGCCATATCAGCGTGATAGCCCTGGTTGAGCCAGGTACGCAGGTGTATTGCTGGATCTGATGCATGAGGCTCGATCGCAGCAATCCCAACTTTGTGAAAGCCTAGTTCCAGTGCTTTTTGCTTAATCTGGCGATCGAGAGACATCACGGCTGGTTTCTTGCATCTACTGAGTTGCTGGCTAAGAACCTTTCTGGTTGTGCGATCGAAAGCGTCCAGCGACAAATTCCCGCTCTTTGAGATGCTTGGTAGACCGACCGCTAACGCGCTTGCGCCACATTTTGAAGCTTGATGGCTGCATTTCTCGCCGCATGAGTGCAATCACCTGTTTTTCTAACAAGCCAAACTGTTGTTCGATCGCTTCAAAGGGAGTGCGGTCTTCCCACGCCATTTCGAGAATACGACCAATGGTTTCGGCATCAAGCTCTGGGAGATTCATCGTAGCAGCCTTAAACGCAGTCGAATAGCTCTAGCCTAACGCTGATAGAGGTTAATCGGCTGCTTACGACCTGAGTGATCAACGGCCATTATGCCAACGGGTTGCTATCTAACGGTTTAACCATGCGATGCAGCCCACCAGACCGGGTAAGCTGCTCAAAGCGCTGGGTTGATTTGCTACATGTAACGCGATAACCAAGGCGCTCAAATAACGCTCTAGCAGGAGTGTTGGCGTAGGTCACGTCGAGCGCGATCGCTCGACAATTGTAGGCATGGGCTTGCTTTTCGGCCTGGGTCAGCAAGTAAGTGCCTAACCCCTGTTGCTGAAAGGCTGGAAGGATACTCAGACCCAAAATATAGTAGTCCTGAGCTGCAATATCCTGCTTGATGCGTGTCAGGTCGGCTAGGTTGACCAGAATTTTGGGTAGCTTGCGAAGGGGCAAAATGCGTGCCATCACCTGATGCACTTTTTCATCAGCTTGACGCTTCAAAGAGCCAGGGTAGCTAATCATTACCCCAACAGGTTGACTGTGCACTTCAATAATTTGGGCGTGTTCGTAGCTGAGAGCGTGTTGAGGATAGGCAAACGCCTGACAAAAAATTGCTTCTGATTCATCAAAGGGCGACGCAAAAATGTAGCTGAACAAGGCTGGCCCTGCCGCAAAGAAAAGCGGAGCCGCCCAATCCACATCGTCCAAGATCGCGGGACGCAAAGTAATATTTTGTGCGAATGGTTGCAATAGCATGTCTAGCGCTCTACTCGTCACTTAGTATACCGAGGTTGGCACCAGGACGAACCACTGCTGTTGGCATTGGTCGTTCTGCTGGAAGCCGTTACTGAAGTAGACGGCGTTGCTAAAACGCTAGAAGTATCGAAACGAAGAATAAATTCACCGATTTTTGGGGCGATCGCAGTGAATACTGCTTTTAGTCTGAAGATTTTGTTGCGGAGTGGAGTTGCCCAAGCGTGAACTGGCTGTAAAGTCTCTATGCTTAGAGGGGTGACACTTTCACAAGAGAGTGCGTTAATAGAAATGTCAAAAAAAGACAACGAATTGATGTCGCTATGCTGCCGAGCTATACCGTGCGAGAAAGCCATAAGGCGAAGCACGTCTCTCTCAAGGTTTCAGTTGCAGGCAGTCTAGAGGTTGTGGTGCCTCAAGGGTATGACCAGACAGCGATCCCTGCGATCTTACAGCGCAAGCAACGCTGGATTAATCGAGTCACGCAGCAAGTTGAGACACGCCATGCGTTAGTTGGGATCGAACCCGCAGACAAGCTACCTGTGCAGCTATGCTTGCGAGCGATCGAACAGACATGGCAAATTGACTACTGCCCCACTCAGCTACCAGGCGTGCGGGCGATCGAACAACCCGACCTGAACCTCATGCTTTTTGGACAAACGGCTGACCAGAGTGCTTGTAGCGAGATGCTCAAACAATGGGTGATTGGCAAAGCTCAAAAGCATTTGCTTCCCTGGTTGCGAACCGTCAGCCAAGAGTTAGAGCTACCGTTTGAAACAGCGTCGGTGCGGGGCCAAAAAACGCGTTGGGGAAGCTGTTCTAGCCGTCAGACTATTAGCCTCAACTGTAAGCTGCTCTTTCTGCCGAGTGAACTGGTGCGCTACGTCCTCATTCATGAGCTATGCCATACCGTGCATCTCAACCACTCATCGGCGTTTTGGGCACTGGTTGCTCACTACGAGCCTTGCTATCAGCAGCTTGATGCAGGTTTGCGGGACGCTCGTTATCATGTGCCGTTGTGGATGGAAGCGTAGTCATGATGCATTACCTCGCTGTGGTCGGCAAAGTTGGTCAAGGTATAGTTAATTTGGCTAACGAGCACATATTGGCAGTAATCTAGCTGAGTGACAGGTCTTTCATCCTTTCACTCTAGCGATTTTTAGTTAGAGTCAAGTGCCTCTCCTCTTCGCTCTGCGTAAGTCTTATAATAGTACAATTGAATTATTTTGGCGCGTAATCAGGAAAAGGGTATGGGCGACGAAGATTACGAAGATTACAAAAAACGGTATGGTGCAGGTGGCATTCTTCGTAGCATAGGCTGGATGCTTACAGGAGGTATAGCCGTAGGTAGTTTGCTGGTGGGTGTTGGTGTCTGGCGTATGGGCGATCAAGTCTTCTCTACAGTGCAGTCCCTCTTCGACCCAACTCAGTCAGCACCGAAGGTCGATGTGCGATCGGTGGTTATCAAGCAAGTTCAAGGTGTGAGTGAGCTAACCACAGCCGTGTTCACCATGCAGGCCGTTGTGCCCACTAGCCAAAATACTACCTTTAATGGCTTTGTGATCGGGACTACGAAGCTGTTATACATTGCCTACGGCGAAGTAAAAGCAGGGATTGACTTAAGCAGCCTTACGCCTGACCGCGTCCAAATCGCTAGCGACACCATTCGTATTCAACTGCCGCCACCGAAACTACTCGATCACAAAATTGATGTCAGCCGCTCCAATGTCTACGATTACAACCGAGGTACACTTGGGCTTGGCCCTGACGTAGCCCCCGAATTACAAGCGTTGGCACAACAAGAGGCATTGAAAAAAATCGTTGAAGCGGCCTGTACTGACAGAGTGTTAGACAAAGCGAACGATCGCGCCAAGTTAGCTGTAACCCAACTGCTGACAACAGCAGGCTACCAAAATGTCACTGTAGAAACGCAGTCACCGCCATCAGCAGCCTGTACCGTTGCGCAACCCAATCAATAGCAAGGTTCCCGTCAGATAACGACCATTTGATGCTGCCAAGCGTTTGGTGGTGTTACCAGCATTTCTAAAAAATAAATTAAATTCAGTGATTGCGAGCAAGCAATCGTAACCTATTTCATTTTTTTGGGCACTATTACGTTGACTTTTGAGCCTTATCGACGGCCCTTGAGTACCATTCCTTCACTTGGAGCGTATACTTCCAGCCTTTTGCTTTTACAGCCATTTTCAATTGCATTCACCACACCCAACACCTTAAACCCCAAGCCCGCCCTCAGAGGATGTCTGAGAAGTGTCAGAGACGCTGCCTTCGCCCCCTCAATCCCCCAATTCTGGGGGACTTCCACCTCAGAACCCCTCAAATTTGGGGGGCAGGGGGGCGGTTCGGGTAGGTATTCATACCTTTTAAGACATCCTCTCAAGGGGCTGTGGCTTAGCTAATCAGTAACCGCTGTAAGTCAAGACTTGAGTGAACAATTGAAGCCCGTAACTTATTTCTTTCTCCTCCATCATCTCAGGATGGAGCTTCAATGACAGCATGTTCAGTGCGAAAAAGCTAAAAAGGAGACGTACATAGCTTGATGAAGCAGAACCGATCTGGTTGAATCAATAGAGCTTACTCACCTATACAAGAAGGCTGAGAAACAATCGCTCGTTTTTTATTTACTAGCGAAAGGTAATTTTCTTTTACTCAGTCTTCATATGGCAAGACTCTCCGTTGTTATCTTTATGATTGTCTGTATCGATGCTGCTTTAGCTATTAAGATAAGCTTAGTTGCTTGACATCTTCAGACGGTGGCTCTACATCCACAACACATAGTTGCTCAGTGGTGTAGGGTTGTAGCTTTAGCCTTCTCTCAAACATCAGTTGCGGACATTTGTATCGCACAGTGCCTAACGTCTTGATCGATCCCTATCAGCCATCATGGCGAGCCTTAACAATACCTGCTGTAACAAAGTTAAATCTTAATTTAACCTTTGAACTTCAGACTTCAAGCTACCATTTACTGAGGCGTAGAATTTTTTCACTGCGTCAATTATGCTTAAGCAGCTAAAGGAGGGCTATTTCTCAAAGGTCTAAATGGAACCACGCTCGTGTTAACTGCGAGCCTCAACAAGCGTTGATATTGTTGATTTTATTTCAACGCTCATATTAGTTAATTGACTGTCTCAGCTATTGTTCACTTTTCGTTTTTTGCCCGAGCGAAAAGCGGACTATACCCATTCTCAAGCTATTCAGTTAAGCCCCCTACTGCACTGGCTGCTTCCTCAAAAGGAAGACGTGAATCAGCAAGCAATTGGTGATCACATCATCGAGTCAAGGTACTAGCAACTTGGAGCCACTGACAACCCGTGCAGTTTATGATTAGAACTGGTTTGGGCACTTCTATGCCTTCTAGTTTCGGCTCATTAGACTGACATAGGAGAAGTGGGCTTTCCACGCTCTAACAAGCTACTGCCTTTGGTTTCACCATCTGCTTGCCATCAACCCATTACGATGGCGAAAGGAGCCAACCAATGCAACTTAGGGCAATTCCCTTTAGCGACTCACCACCAAAGCACATATTGGAGCAAATTGAGCAGGAATTTGGTGTAGACACCATACCGAAAGTCTTTAAACGGCTGGAGGCTCAACCGGCACTGCTAACACATCTCTGGGGACAATTTCGCGCCTTGGTGTTACAAGGTGACTTGCCTAGAGTGTTAAAAGAGATGGTAGGGCTCGTTGTTGCCACAGCCGCCAACTGTGACCATATTTGCGCAGTGTTATTACATAGCTTGATAGAACAACAGGCTGAACAGCTAACATTAGCGGCGATCATTCAAGGGAACTACAAAGCGGCAGAGGTGAGCCACGCAACGCTGGCTATACTGCGGTTTACAACAATGGCGATCAACAATCGAACATTAGCCAGAACACCCGCTGAACATCAGTGGCATCGACTACAGTATCAAACCAGGCAGGCGCTACATGACACGGGTTTAGAAGAAGACGAACAGTTGGAGCTGGTAGCCACGATCGCGCTCTTTGAACAACTGTGCCTAGTCACTAATTTGCTCCACCTCGATTCTGCTTGATTCTAAACAGGGTCTTTCTAAAGCATTTTGATCTGCTCCACAATTAAAGGCTGCACCCAAACAGATATGCCTAGGACTTACGCACTTGCCCCAAACCCTCAATACTGGGGGCTTTAATTGACTCGGTTCCCCCAGCATTGGGGGCTAGGGGGCGAAAGACGACCGCTTTTGCGTAAGTCCTGATGCCTTTATCTAGTTTTCGTTGAGTTGGGCGCGGTTCAGAGGCACCTAGACGGCGCAAAGCTGTTCTAAAGTAGCAACAAAATCTGGATAGGAGACGGCAACCGCTTCGGCACGATGAATGGTTGTGGAGCCAGTTGCTGTGAGTGCTGCGATCGCCAGACTCATGGCAATACGGTGATCGGTATAACTGTCTACTTCAGTGCTTACAAGCGGTGTGCCGCCAACAATCTCCATGCCGTCTGGTTGTTCCGTCACGCGAGCGCCCATTTGATTGAGTTGGTGAGCCATGACGGCAATGCGATCGCTTTCCTTCACGCGCAGTTCTGCCGCATCGCGAATAATGGTGGTGCCTTGAGCAACCGTAGCCGCGACAGCCAGAATCGGGATCTCATCGATCAACCGAGGAACGAGGTCTCCTGCAATAGTGCAAGCAGAGAGAGGGGGGCGATCGCCTGTACCCGCATAGCGCACATGCAGATCGGCAACTGGCTCTCCAGCTACCGTCCGAGCGTTTTCCTGGGTAATGTCTGCGCCCATGAGGAGCAGCGCTTCCAGTACCCCTGTCCGAGTCGGGTTGACACCCACGTTTTCGATCGTGAGATCGGCACCGGGCACGATCGCGCCAGTCACAAGCCAGAAAGCCGCCGAGCTAATATCTCCAGGCACAACTACTGGTTGCCCTTTCAACCTGGTTGGCCCAGTAACGGTGACGCTATGGGTTTCTGGATCGACCGTTAGATTGGCTCCAAATGCTTTGAGCATCCGTTCGCTGTGATCCCGTGAGAGGGCAGGTTCGGTCACGGTTGTTTGACCTTCAGTCATCAACCCCGCCAGCAATAGACAAGATTTGACCTGAGCAGAGGCGATCGGTGAGTGGTAATGAAAGGGCTTAAGCGATTGGCCCTGGATGGCTAAGGGTGCATAGGCTCCTTCTTGCCGTCCCCATAGTTCGGCTCCCATTTGCCGCAGTGGCTTTACAACGCGCGACATGGGACGCGATCGCAGGGATTGATCCCCGGTAACAGCAAAAAAGCGGCCAGGATGCGATGCCAGAACCCCTAGCATGAGCCGCAAAGTGGTACCAGAGTTTCCCGCGTTCAGAATATCAGACGGTTCTAACAATTGCCCTAAACCGATCCCTCGTACCGTCACACGTTCTGTATTGAGGGTAGAAATCTCTGCTCCCATCGCTCGAAAGCAAGCAGCCGTGCTGCGGGGATCTTCCCCCAGCAGCAGTCCGGCGATCGTCGTTTCTCCTTCTGCTAAAGCACCTAACATTAACGCTCGATGAGAGATTGACTTGTCCCCCGGTACTTGAATCCGTCCGTTAATGGTCAGCCCGGTTGTGGGCGGTGCAATGATGAGGTCTTGGTGAGGTTCAGCAGCTTTGAGGGAAATCACGTTCGGCGACATGGGGATCAGATAGACTAGGTGGGCATTGCGTTAGCGATCGTACCGCCTTTATGCAACTCCATCACCGCAAACCTGTCAGCCTGTTGCTGACTGCAACCGATTTACCTATGTGGTCAGGGCTTGAGACGGTTGGCACGCTCTACCAGAAAGATCAGGAACAGTTTCATCTCCTCATGACCGAGCCAACGGTAAGCGATCGTGAGTCTCTTGTAGGCAGCCACGATGTGACGACAGCGTCTCCAATTACGACACCACGCTTACTGTGGCTAGAGTTTTCGCCTTACCAAGTCACGTTAACCATGCAAGGCCAAGGGCAGTTTAGCTATCGACACGTTTGGCGACAGGGGCTATATGGTACAAGTCGCTACTGGTTGCAGTCTGACACGATGAAGCTGGAGGATGGACACTTTCAGCTGCGCAACTTCACTCGCAGTTTGACGTTAGAAGCACATCCACTACCCACTTTTCTGCGCGTGGAATATGAACTGTGGACAGCTAACATGTTGCTTGGACATTACGTTCTGAATCTTGATATTCGGCACTAAGCGATTCAGTTGGAGTTGTGTTTATTGTTGAGGGATAGCTTTCAGCTCTCGGCGGTTAGCTTTGGTAGCTGTGCAAATCTCAAAATAGAGTGCTGAGGATTGAGGACTGTAGATGCTTCAGCGTTTACCAATAGATGTGTAGAATTCAATCAGTACTTGCAGCATGGCGATTAAGCTTGTCTTGCACCAACCTCTTACATAATCTCAACCCTAATCAAGCTGATCGCTAATAGCTGACGGCTGATGGCTGACCGCTGATAGCTGGCCGGAATCAACGATCCCAATCGCTACACCAAAGGCAGCAAGGCCTCAACCAGTAACTGGTTTTGCTCGTCAGTGCCCACCGAAATTCTAAGCTTGTCGCTTAAGCCCGCTTGCTTGAAGTAGCGCACCAAAATACCGCGTTCCTTTAAGGCAAGGTAGATTTGTTCCGCATTGCCTTGGGGTGGCTGCGCCAGGAGAAAGTTTGCGTGCGATTCCCACAGGTGGAAGCCCAGTTGCTTGAGGTCGATCGCCAGCTTCGTTCGGGATGCTTTCACTTTTGCGGCACACTCGTTTTTGTATGCCTGATCGCGCATAGCTGCGGCACCCACTGCGTTTGCGATCGCGTCAATGTTGTAGCTGTCTTTGACCTTAAACAAACCACTCAACAGCGAAGGCTGAGCAATCCCAAAACCCAGCCGCAGCCCTGCCAGGGAATAGCCCTTCGACAACGTGCGCGTCACAATAACGTTTTCAAACTCCTGCACAAGGGGCAACGCTGAACCTTCGGCAAAATCGACGTAGGCTTCATCAATCACCAGTACGCCTGTGAGTGCAGTTGCCAGTTGGCGTAGTTCGTCGATCGCCACGACATGTCCAGACGGGCTATTGGGTGAGGCGATAAACGTAACGGCACCATTGGTCGCAATCAAATCTGCGATCGGCAAATGGTAATCGTCCCCATAGGGAATTTCGATTGTCTCGGCGGGCTGCATCGCGGTCAATGTGCGGTAAAGCACGTAAGTTGGTACTGGATACACGACGTTTCGCTTGGGTTCAGCACAGGCGCGAATGATGACATTGAGAATATCGTCACTGCCGTTGCCCACGATAATCCAATCGAGCGGTACCCCTAACGCGGCACTAACCGCTTGCCGAAATTCGTTGGCATAGGGATCGGGGTAGCGCCGCAGCCATTCGCCCTGGATGTTTTGCAGTGCCACGATCGCGTCTGGAGACGGCGGATACGGATTCTCGTTGGTATTGAGCTTGATGATCGTAGTATTGGGCTTTGGCTGTTCACCGGGAACGTAGCCCGTCATCGCAGCGATCGCTGGGCGAAAATAATGAGTCACGGCTATAGAAAAATACGTGCTGAGATAAATTGCAGACTGGAAAGTAGCTCATTGAGACAAAAATCCTGTGAGCAAAAGTGGCAGCAAGATCAGTGCAGAGACAATGAGCAAGAGTGTGCCTGCATCCACCTTAACCACGTTCACCTTTGGATCAGACATCTCATACCTCCACAAGCTCCGATCAATTACCTTAGCCTAAAGGATCGAGCCGTCTTTCTCAATGGCCTTTCCCAATGCGTGCTCATTCCACAGGAATACAGATTTGAAATCACCGTAGAGGCGTAGAGAACGCAAAGCGTTTCTGTTACTTCTGCGTCTTGGTGGATAATCGTAAGTTAACTTCAGAGGGTGTTTGAAATGTTCGGGACGCAGCACAACTTGAACAATCCAACGACAATAGGACTTATGCAGTCGCCCCTTTTCTTGTATACCCAAAGGGCTTTAAGCCCCAATTCTGGGGGACTTTAAGTTCTTGCTCCCCCTTTCTTGTATGCCCGCTAGGGCTATAAATTGGGGGCTGGGCAGGGTGGTTTCATATAAGAAAAGAATAAGCTGGACTCCTGATTTTTTCGCTGCGGTTCGCTTCAAATTGCGATCGCAGAAACAAGGCAATCGGGCTTTTGCTTTTTTCTACTGGTGTATGAAGCTACTCTGCCCAAATTTGGGGCTGGTAGGCTAGTTTTGTGAGAATTTGCGTAAGTCCTAACCTTTCTAGAATGAAGAAGGCTATACAAAACTCAAAACTTCCCCCACTCTCTACTCCCCACTGCCAAACTGATCGCTCATAGCAAAATAAGTCCCTGTCGTGCGCCTAGAATTACGGCTTCGGTGCGGCTAGAGGCATGAAGCTTGCTGAAAATAGAGCCGATGTGAAATTTGACGGTGTGCTCGGAGAGGTTAAGGCGACGGGCGATCGCTTTGTTGCCCAGTCCTTCTGCCAGCATGGTGAGCACTTCTACCTCGCGGTTGGTGAGCGCTTCGCCTTGTTCTATAGGGGTAGCACGAGTGCTGGAGGGCAAACTGCTGAGTAAGGGGCTGAGCAGGTCGGGGTGAATGACGGTTAAACCTCTGGCTGCCGCGACGATCGCGCCCACAAACTCAGTGGCGGTGGCATCGCTTGGTAGAATACCCCGCACTCCGGCATTGAGAACGCTGGCAATTGCAGGCGGTTGCCAGTCATCCACCATAACGACGATCGCGGGGCTGAGGCTCTCTATACTCCCTCCCTCCATTGCAGGCGCAGCGTTTCCTTCACCTAGATCGGTAATTATTACCGCTGGAATACCGTCTGTCTCCGCATCATTCCATTCCCACAGCACAACATCAGGCTGCGATCGTGCGATTTGCTGTGTCAGCGTTTCTGTCGTCGTAGGCCTGCTAACAAGGTCAATGTCTGAGCTGGAGGAAAGGAGCGCCTCTAGCCCAGCCTGCATCACCACCGAGCTTGCAGCGACCAGAACGCGGATCATGCTGCCTGTGGTTGAAAGGTTTTGCTGCATAGCACCACGTCCACTGTAAAGCGCCGATTCTGCCGTAAAACCTCCAACGGCAACCCGTCACCTACGTTTGAATTTTCTAGTAAATGGAAGAGTTCGTTGGGCGATTGAAAGAGGTTGCCGCGAACGCCCAGTAGCACGTCTCCAGCCTGCAATCCGGCGATTTCTGCTGGGCTCTGAGGCTCGATCGCCGTTAGCAAGAGACCGATCGCCAACTGACGCGCAAGCCGCACGCCCACTGGTTGGGCAGTAATCCCTAAGAATGGTTCGTCGCTGCCCTGGCTAAGGAACTGCTGCACGACGTGACTCGGCACCGCAAAGCCCCGACCGTGCACAATCATAGTGTTGATGCCAATAATCTGTCCTTGCGCGTTTGCCAACGGACCACCCGAATTACCCGGAGCAAGTTGAATATCGGCTTGAATCCAGTGCTGGTTGCCATAATGGGGCTTGAAGCTGTGGATGATGCCCGTTGTGAGCGCTCCCACAACGCCCCACGGATTGCCCATTGCCACCACGACTTCGCCCACCCGCAGCCGGGTTGAATCCGCGATCGCTCCTGCGGTCAGCCCTGTTGCTTCGACCTTTAGCGCGACCAAATCCCGCTGCCGATTGCGTGCTGTTACCACTGCTTCCAACACCTGCCCATCCGCAAGTTCGACCGTAGCGCTGTTTCCCGTGACCACATGGGCATTGGTCATAATGACCCCATCGGCACTCCAGATCACGCCTGATCCGGCTCCCTGGCGCTGGGTACGTACCTGTACGGTAGACTGACGAAGGTGTTTGGCGATCGCAGCGATCGCCCCCGCAAGGTCTGGCTGAACGATCCCTGGCTGAACAAATTGATTCTCTTGCATCCTTCTACCCTCGCGTTTGGTGTGGTCGTTCGCCAACCGTAATCGTGATTTCAATTAACGCGCCGCCACGAATAATCTGTGCTGTAAGCGGTTGCCCGACTTGTTCTGGGTCTAGTAAATTGTGGACATCGCCGACATCGCTAATGGGTGCGCCGCCCAGGGCAATGAGAATATCACCCAATAAGACACCTGCCTGCTCCGCAGGGCCATCGGGTTCGACGCTGACGACAATGACTCCCTGACGGTTAGCCAGGTGCAGTCGATCGAGCAGTGCGCGGGGTAGCTCCACGGATTGCATCCCCAAACCCAGAAAGCCACGTTGGGAACCGCCACCTTGCAGCAGGCGATCGACCACTCGGTTCACGGTAGAAGCTGGAATGGTTAGCGCCATGTGTCGTGGTCCCGCTGTATTGATGCCGACCACTTGCCCCTGTGTGTCAACTAGAGCACTCCCTGAAAACCCTGGATATAGCATGACCGACGGACGAATGAACTGGTCAATGCGCCCACCATGCCAAGAGCGCCATGTACCACCGATCGCGCTAATCACACCAAAGCTGGCACTCACTCCACTATCACTACCGCGTGCGATCGCCAGCACCAGATGGCCGACTTTAAGCGCGGCAGGGTCGCCAACTGTTGGGACTTGTAAAGCGGGTGGTGAATTTTCACTGAGCTGTAAAACCGCTAAATCGGTTCCTGGGTCGCGTCCGACCAAGGTTGCAGTCACGGTGCGATCATCTGGCAGCGTTACTGTGAGTTCGTCATCTCGACCGATCGCGTGTTCCGCTGTTACGATGATGCCTGGTCGCCAGTAAACACCACTGGTCGATCGCCGTCGTCGTCCATTCATCGCTACCACCGATGCGCCTGCTTGTTCAACGATCGTTGCCAGTTGATCCGAAAACGCGATTAACGATCGGTTTTCCTCAGAACGTAGATTTGGGGGTGAATTCGTCATGTCATGTCTCCATAAAATTTAGCGTTTAACGATTAGCGCTTTGTGCATCTGCTAATGGTTGCCTCCGCCTATATTCAGGATGCAAGCTTTGCCTGTTCAACCACATCGACGAAATGGGGAGTAAGACCCTGGAAAAATGGCTAGGCTTGTGGCTGCAATGTGCAAGGTGGCAGGAGAAAGCATTCTCACTTAAAGAAAGGAAAGCATTCTCATTGCTGTTCTACCGCTGAGGTGCTGAGGCCGCAGAGACCTCGTTTTGCAGTCTTTGTATTTTCTGCGATCGCGTGTTTCGTCTTTTCAATCGCGGCAACATTGGCTGAACGTATGGTTTTGATCCGTTGTTTCAAGTGGTAGTATCTGAGCGATCGCGGTGTTTGTGCGATCGTCCTAATATGCATCGGCTTCAGGTTCACAAATTAAGCCTCCACTCAGCTTTACTTCAAGGGTTTCTTAGCTTCAGGCGCGACACTTTCAAAAAGCAGTTCCATCAAGCAAACGTCTCAGGGAGAGCCATACCGCATGGAAACAGCAGATTTAATTGTGATTGGCAGCGGTCAGGGTGGCATTCCACTGGCGGCTGACTATGCCAGAGAGGGGCGCAATGTCGTCTTGTTTGAACGCGATGCGGTGGGCGGTAGCTGCATTAACTATGGCTGCACTCCCTCCAAGGCATTTCTGGCAGCGGCTCATGGGGCAGGACGAGCGCGTCAGGCTGAAAAGTTGGGCATTCATACCCATGTTGAAGTTGATTTTCCGACGGTGATGGAACGAGTACGCGGGATTCGCGATCGCTTTAACCAGGGTGCCCGCAAGCGCTTAGACGGTGCAGGTGTGAGAGTGGTCTGTGCCGAAGCCTCCTTTGTAGGTGAGCGCACGGTAAAAGGTGGGGATGTCACGGTACAAGCGCCGTTAGTCGTCATCAATACGGGCACTTCATCCTTGATCCCCGATGTACCTGGTCTGGCAGGTACGCCCTATTTGACAAACCGAAATTTTTTCGACTTGAAAACCTTACCGTCTCGTTTGTTAGTGCTAGGTGCAGGCTACATCGGACTAGAACTGGGTCAAGGATTAGCGCGCTTAGGCAGTGAGACTCATCTCATCGTGCGAGGCGATCGCGTGTTGGGGCAAGAAGAACCCGATGTGAGCGATGTTCTGGCTGATGCGCTCAAGCAGGATGGCATGCACCTTCACTGTGGCGTAAATGTCGAGCAAGTGGCGCATGAGAACGAGACGTTTACGCTCACCTTGAGTAATGGGGAACAACTCCAAGGCGATGCATTGCTGGTGGTGATTGGACGCAAACCCAATACAGACGCATTGAACGTCGCAGCCAGCGGAATTGAACTCGACGATAAAGGCTTTGTCAAAATTGACGATCAATTCCATACCACCTGTTCTGGTGTGTATGCGATCGCCGATGCGGCGAAGCAGCCTGCTTTTACCCATGTGTCTTGGGAAGATTATCGTCGTCTCAAAGCCATTCTTAAGGGTGAACAGCGCACCCGTGACGATCGCGTTCTGGGATACGCCGTATACACCGAACCGCAAGTAGGACGCGTCGGCATGACGATCGAACAGGCGCAGAAAAAAGGCATCAACGCGCGTAGCGTTACCCTACCCATGAGCCAGATTGCCCGCGCGATCGAGTGGGGGCACGATTTCGGCTTCTACCGTATGGTAATTGACCAGGACACCAACAAAATCTTGGGAGCCACGCTGGTTGGGTATGAAACCGCAGAGCTAGTCCACGTCTTTTTATCGTTAATGGAAGCCGGAGCCACCTGGCAATTGCTAGAACAATCGGTGCACATCCATCCCACCTACGGAGAAGCGTTACCCAGTCTGGCACGATTGCTGATCGACAGTCCCTAATATGGCATTCGCCAGTGGGCGATCGTGCGTAAAGCCAAAAGCTTTGCACCTGAAACAGGATTCATGCTGCTTCAAGTAGGAACATTTCTGTTTTAAGCGAGAGTGTTTCTGCTTGAAACAGGAACATTCTCATTTCGGTAGTGCTAAAGAGGTAAGGATGCATTGTAGTGGTGAATGAAAAACCAGATC